>JBOIGK010000843.1:0-1906 GCA_050742695.1 Advenella sp.
GCCCTGCTTCTGTTTCAGGTTGCTCGTGTTTTCTGGACATAGTTAGGCTGCTCGTTCTTTTGACGTGATTAAGCTGTAATGATGACGCATCTATAACTTTTACCCGATATTTTGGCTATAAGTATACCCGCTGGCAATGCGCAATCCTTGCAGCACTTGTACTGGCGTATGAAGCAATGGCGCTGAAAACCTCCCCGTTTGTGGCATGCAGCCAACGCATATTTATAGCCTACACACTATTTAATAGTATATAACAATCATCATTAATCAGGCATAAACAACTTTAATAATGACATCATTTGGTGCGCCCTTGCCAATTCACACCCTTCTGGTGCAGGTATACCAGTTACCGCTGAACAGCCTGCAAAACCAACCACAACGGCACCAATCAGCACAACGATTCCATTGATAATAATCAGAAAATTTCATTTATGAACCAAATTGGAGCAGTACTGCAACAGACACTCTGCCAGCGCGAATCACAATTGACATTATCTGTTTATTTTTCTTACATCAAAATCACTCGCCTGCTCGTAAACCCCAATTCGTTTTTATTTTAAATCACAAAATAAGTGTGTACACTCTTATTTAATTGAAATGAACTTGAATTGGATAGTCAGGAGATAAGTTATGAAAGATACAGTCAAAATCGCGATCGTCGGCGCCGGGCTGGGCGGTGCTGCTGCGGCGACCCTGCTGCAGAAAGCGGGCTTTGAAGTCGAAGTATACGAACAGGCACCAGAGTTTTCACGACTGGGCGCCGGCATCCATGTCGGCCCTAATGCCATGAAAGTTTTCCGCCGCATGGGGCTGGAAAAAGAGCTGGAACAAATGGGCTCGCATCCGGACTTCTGGTTCAGCCGGGATGGCAATTCAGGCGAGTATTTGTCCCGTATTCCCCTGGGTGCATGGGCCAAAAAAGAATACGGCGCATCCTATATCACCATCCATCGCGGCGATATGCATGCCCTGCAGATGTCCAGCATCAAACCGGGCACCGTTCACTTTGGCAAGAAACTGGAAACGCTTGAAGACGATGGCGATAAAGTTCAGCTGGGCTTTGCTGACGGCACGCGCGTCACCGCCGACATTGTGATTGGCGCCGACGGCATTTATTCAAAAATTCGCGAAACCCTGCTGGGCGTTGAAGCGCCTACGTATAGCGGCTGGGTCGCACATCGTGCACTGATTCGCGGCGAGAATCTTGTCAAGTTTGCCGATGAATTCGAAGACTGCGTCAAGTGGTGGACCGAAGATCGGCACATGATGGTTTATTACACGACTGGCAAGCGTGACGAATACTACTTCGTGACCGGCGTCCCGCACGAAGCGTGGGACTTCCAGGGCTCATTTGTGGACAGCTCACAGGAAGAAATGCTCGCTGCATTCGATGGCTATAACTCGACCGTACAAAACCTGATTCGCTCTACAGAAAACATTACCAAATGGCCCCTGCTTAATCGCAACCCCCTGCCCATCTGGAGCCAGGGCCGCCTGGTCATGCTGGGCGACGCCTGCCACCCCATGAAGCCACACATGGCTCAGGGCGCGTGCATGGCTATTGAAGATGCCGCCATGCTGACCCGCTGCCTTGAAGAGACCGGGCTTGGCGATTATCGGACAGCCTTCGAGCTCTATGAAGCCAATCGCAAAGAGCGCGCTTCCAAGGTCCAGTCGGTGTCGAATGCAAACACCTTCCTGCTCACGCAGGAAGACCCCGGTTGGGTTTACGGTTACGACCTCTATGAGCAGGACCTGACTACACAAAGCGCCAGTACCAATCCATAACACACTACCCGGAACCGGATGAATGGCGTTGACCAGCTCATCCGGCTCTATTGTCCCTCGTGCGGACCCCTACCTCCAGGAGACATTTGACGTGAACTCGACCACTTCAAACCCACCA
>JBOIGK010000844.1:0-2369 GCA_050742695.1 Advenella sp.
CCTTGATTACGGTACCGCTGTTACTGCTATCGTCCAATAATTGAAAGTCCATATTCCCAACTCCTGTATTCCGAAACGTATTAACGAAAAGTGCCACTGCGTTTTTCGGAAACCGTCTCAAAAACAAAGCCAGCGCCTGTCTCGCATCGTACTTGAACCGTCTCCATGGCCACCTGCCCGGCCATTGTCTGGCAGTTGATTCGCCCTGCCCGGCGGTACATCGACAACCTTCTGCTGCTTTACTGCACTGCTGTAGCGATGTCTTGCAAAATGCTTCTCATCGCGTTAACAAAACACCTTAACAAAACACCATAAGGGACATGAAACACGCCCCTTTTTGCAACTGCTGAAACAAACGTCTCAGCCTCTTGCGTATTCTAATTCATAAACCACTCTTTCATGCGGGAAATAATATCTTTTAGCGTTCCATTTTGTTGCTTAATCTTACCACCACGCAAACGCTGCACGCGCGCTTCGGTCAACAACCCCATAACTGTGGAAAACCGCGGGTTGCGGACCATGTCGGCTAGACTGCCGCGATAGTCGGGAACGGCAACGCGCACCGGCTTGAGAAAGACATCTTCAGCCAGCTCAACAATGCCTGGCATAAGCGCAGTGCCACCGGTCAATACGACACCCGAGGCAATCAGGTCTTCGTAACCGGAGTCCCGCACAACCTGCTGCACCATCATGAACAGTTCTTCAATACGCGGTTCAATGACGGCGCCCAGCGTCTGCCGCTTGACGCGGCGCACATCGCGATCGCCCAGGCCAGGCACTTCGATAAGTTCATCGGGATTGGCCAGTACCTGCTTGGCAATCCCGTAACGCAATTTGATTTCTTCGGCATCGGGCGTCGGTGTGCGCAGCATGGCCGCGATATCGCTGGTCACCTGATCACCCGATACCGGCAATACGGTTGTATGACGAATTGCGCCACCGGTAAAAATGGCGATGTCGGTGGTGCCCGCGCCGATATCGACCAGCACGACCCCCAATTCCTTTTCATCATTGGTCAGACAGACCATGGACGAGGCCAGCGGCTGCAAAATCAGGTCCTGCACTTCCAGGCCGCAGCGCCGCACGCATTTGACAATATTCTGCGCGGCGCTGACCGCACCGGTCACAATATGCACACGCACTTCTAACCGGATGCCGCTCATGCCTACCGGCTGGCGGATATCTTCCTGCGAATCGACGATAAATTGCTGGGTCAGTACATGCAGCACCTGGTGATCGGTGGGAATGTTGACCGCCTTGGCTGTCTCGATCACGCGCGCCACATCGGCTTCCGATACTTCCTTGTCCTTGACCGCGACCATGCCGCTGGAGTTGAAGCTGGTAATATGGTTGCCGGCTATGCCCGTATATACTTCACGGATTTTGCAATCGGCCATCAGTTCAGCCTCTTCAAGGGCGCGCTGAATGGAATTGACCGTGGATTCAATATTGACCACAACCCCTTTGCGCATACCCTTGGATTCATGCTGTCCAAGTCCGATTACTTCAAAGCGCCCTTCTTCAGGCAAAGCTTCAGCCACCACTGCCACCACTTTGCTGGTGCCTATGTCTAAAGCAACGATGAGGTCCTTTAGGTCACGAGTCATTTTTTCTCTTTACTATCCGATTGTGTTGTCGCTGCCGGCTCGAAGGTGATGGCAAAACCTTTGGTATAACGCAAGTCCACCTGGGCGATCTGCCGGCCGGCTACCTTTTCTTTTAAAACAGGCCACGCCTGAACAAAACGTTCAATCGTAGATGCAAATGATACCGCACCCTGCCCACCATGTGGGTTTAATGCATCGGCCCCTGGGTCCCTGCCCAATATCAGTTTGGTATTATCGTTCAATTCTACACGCCATGCATAGCGATCACTAAGCGTAATCTCATCTACACCCAAATTTAGCGGCGCCAGCCAGCGCACCAGTTCAGCATAGCGCTGTACCACAAGCATTTCGGACCCGGATGGTCCGTTAAACTGTGGTAAATCCGCATCCTCGGGCAGTTCGGCCTGGTTTGCAGTAAATACTTCACCCCAGGTATTGATCATCTGCCGCTCGTTCCAATATGCAAACGGCTCCTGCTCTTCGATCTTGAGCAACAGACCATCGGGCCAGACGCGGGTAATATCGGCATGACGCACCCAGGGCGACTGCTCGAACAGTTTTTTGGACTCGGGCAGATTGATGGTAAAGAAATTGCCCTGCAACTTGCCTGCAATGGTCTGCTGAATACTTGCCGGCGACACATACTCCAGCTTGTTGCCCTTCATCGGCTCGATCACGATGCGCGTCAGATTGAACATGGGCCGGTGAATCAGCCAGTATCCGCCGGCGCCGAGCATTACCACCACCGCCAACAGCATGATC
>JBOIGK010000845.1:0-6628 GCA_050742695.1 Advenella sp.
GTGTAGTAGTCGTAGCCATATGCAACTCAAGTCTGGTTCGGGTGATGACGCTGAGCGTACCGAATCTGCGGCCAAAATAATATTAGGGTTAACCCTTTATTTTTAGGTTAACCATTGGATTTATTGAATTATTTGTTGGTATTGATTTTGTCGAAGCTCGGGTTAACCACAGGTGGAGTGCTTGCCTGAGTGTGGGCGGGTTATGGCAAGGATGTCATTGTTGCGAGCCGATGTTCAGGAGTGCCCGGAAATGGATGTGGGCACGTGCCAGTTAACCTGCATGGCGCAACGGATCCCATTTTTTGGGCGCTGGTGCCCGGCTTGCTGGACAGTCGACGCTGACCGTCGTTGCGGTCGCGCTGCCCCGTCGATGTTTACAGCAGCGTGCCGCCAAGCGAGCCGGCTACCAGCAGGCTGCCGGTCCAGATGTTGGCGCGAAACAGCGCAAAGCTGCGATCCGGTTTCTGTATGTCAAAGGTAGATAGTTGCCAGTAAAAATGCACGGCAATAGCCAGCATGAATGCGTAATAAAGCCAACCGAACCCCAGCATGATGCCGGGTACGGTCCACAAGACAACGGTGGCGACGTAAAACCCGATGAGCCAGGCCAACCCCTGGTCCCTGAAGCGCAGCGCGGTGGAGCGCAGCCCCAGTTGTTCGTCGTCCTTCATGTCGGTATAGGCATAGATGGTGTCATAGCCGATCTGCCACGTGACCGCGCCCATCCACATGAGAACGGCAGCCAGCGGTACGCTATTGGTGGTGTCGGACCAGGCCATCAGCATTCCCCAATTGAAAGCGATGCCCAGCACCAATTGCGGCCAGTAGGTAAAGCGCTTGCATAACGGGTAGATGAACACCAGCGGCACCAGGGCCACAGCCAGCCAGCGGCTGTAGCTATTGATGAAATATAGCAGCAGGGCTGCCGCCAGCAGTTGCGCGACCAGAAAGAGAATGGCCTGTTTGAGCGAGATCTGGCCGCTGGTCAAGGGACGAAAGCGGGTGCGCTCCACATGCTTGTCGAAGTCGCGATCACAAATGTCATTGACGGTGCAGCCTACGCTGCGCATGAGCAATGCACCCAGGCAGAAAACCACAAAGCGCAGCAGTGTGGGCACGCCGTGCTGGGCCTGGATCAGCGCCGCGATGCAGGGCAGCAGTGTGAGCCAGGTGCCAACAGGACGGTCCAGTCGGCACAGCCGCGCATACGGGCGCCAGGCGGCGGGCAGATAATGTTCCACCCAGTCATTGTGGCGAATGTCGTTAAGATCAGAGTGAGTGCTGGCCATGGTAAGTGCTGAGTGTCGCAAGGGTTCGCGAGGTATTTGATGCTCAAAAGAGGATTTTAAAGGTTTTGCCGGCCAAGGGGGCTGTGCGGGTGGTGTAGCGCAATTTCCTGCAACGTCGGCAGTGGTTTTTGCTGTCAGGCCACGCTTTGTGGATACAATCAGAGTCCCGGGGTATGGTGTTGCCAGGCATGCCTGCCAGTCAATATTGCCGTCTGTTGTGCGTGGGCGCCTCGCTTTGAGTCGGTCTTCTTGCAATTGCGGCGCTCACTCTATCTAAAACAGATTATGTTCAGTTTCGATCATTCTTCCGGCTTTGAGTCGGTGCCAGCCATGTACGACACACTGGTTTCCCAGGCGCGCTCGCTGTTTGACGGCGAACCCAGCCATATCGCCAACGCGGCCAATCTGGCGGCGCTGGTGTATCACACCGTACCCGATCTGAACTGGGCCGGTTTTTATTTTTACGATGGCAGCGAGTTGGTGCTGGGACCTTTCCAGGGGAAGATTGCCTGCGTGCGTATTGCGATAGGAAAAGGCGTATGCGGCACGGCCGCCGCGACCGGCCAGGCCCAACTGGTGCCCGACGTATTTGCCTTTGCTGGCCATATTGCCTGTGATGCGGCATCCCGTTCGGAAATTGTTATTCCCTTGTTCAGGGACGATCAGCTGATCGGCGTCTGGGATGTGGACAGTCCCAAACCTGGTCGTTTTACCCAAGAGGACAAAGCCGGTATGCAGGCGCTCTGCCAGGTGTGGCTGGATGCCTGCGGCAGCTCCAGGGTGTAGCTGCCTGATCGTGCACAGATAAACCCTTATTTGCCTGTGTTTCGATTGAAAACTTCATAGAGATGTCCGTAAAATCCCCCCATTTCGTTAGTAACAATAAAGGATAATAATGCCGGACAAGATCGAGTTGATCGCAACGGTGCTGTTTGCGATTGCCATTGTGCACACCTTTTCGGTGCCGTTTTTCGCCAGAAGAGCACATCGGGGCGGGCCGCACTCAGGCTTGTGGCATGCCTTTTCCGAAGTGGAGGCCGTATTCGGCTTATGGGCGGCCATTCTGATCATCTTTATGGGCGTGACCGGCGGCCTGGACAGCGCTGTCAAATATATGGACAGCCGAAACTTTACCGAGCCGCTGTTCGTATTTGCGATCATGGTCGTTGCCGCCAGCCGGCCTATCCTGGTGCTGGTCGGCACAACGGTGCGTTATCTGGCCCGTGTGCTGCCCCTGCAGACCTCTATCGCTACCTTTTTGCTGACCCTGACACTGGTGCCGCTGGCCGGGTCGTTTATTACCGAACCGGCCGCAATGACGCTGGCGGCCCTGCTGCTCAAGCGTGCGTTCTTTGACCACAGCAGCCATACCCGGTTCAAATACATGGCCGTGGGCGTGCTGTTTGTCAATATTTCCATCGGCGGGGTGCTTACTTCCTATGCCGCGCCACCGGTGCTGATGGTAGCGGGCTCATTTGGCTGGGATACCGTGTACATGGCAACCCATTTCGGCTGGAAAGCGGCGCTTGCTGTCGTGATCAATGCCAGCGTGCTTACCTTCCTGATGCGCAAGGAGCTGGTGGTAGCCGGCGAGCACGCGAATGAGCAGACCCGCAGCAATAGCGACGAACGTGCGCCGATACCGTGGTTTGTTATCCTGATTCATCTGGCGTTTTTGGCCAGCATTGTGATTTTCGCACACCATCCGGCTGTGTTTATCGGGTTGATGATGCTGTTTGTTGGTTATTGCACTGCCTACGAACACTATCAAGACAAGCTGATGATCAAAGAGGCGCTGATGGTGGCGTTCTTTCTGGCGGGTCTGATTGTGCTGGGCGGGCTGCAGCAATGGTGGCTGCAGGATTTGCTGGCCGGGCTGTCGCCCGCGATGCTGTACTGGGGCGCAACGGCACTGACAGCAATTACCGATAACGCAGCATTAACGTATCTGGGCTCGCTGGTGGAGGGTACCAACGAAGTCTGGCGTTATATGCTGGTTGCCGGTGCGGTGACCGGCGGTGGTCTGACCGTGATTGCCAATGCGCCCAATCCGGCGGGCTTTTCCATCCTCAAGGGATGCTTTCCCGACGAGGCGATCTCGCCCAAATACCTGTTTCTGGCAGCGCTGGTTCCGACGCTGGTGGCGGCGGCCATGTTTTTGCTGCCGGTGCAACTTCTGGGAAATACAGGCATGTAAATTGCGATAAAATAAGGGGTTAATTTGGGGATAAGTCCCGTAGGCTTCCCATATGCGCCCCATTTTTGGGGGCGTCCCATTGCGGGTTTGTATCCCTTTTCACCCTGTTTTTTTGCGAGTTCGTTGTGCCTATTTATGCATATAAATGCAGCGCCTGCGGCCATGCCAAGGATGTGCTGCAAAAGATGTCCGATGCGCCACTGACCACCTGTCCCGAGTGTGGCCAGAGTACGTTTTCCAAGCAGGTTACTGCTGCCGGCTTTCAGCTCAAGGGCTCTGGCTGGTATGTAACCGATTTCCGCGGCGGCGGCACCAATGGCGCCGGCAACGCTGCGGCCAAGTCCGACACGGGCAGTGCCGGTCAGAGTACGGCTGCGCCGGCAGCCGCGCCGACCCCATCCTCATCTGAAGGCAGCGCTGCATAATTCGCCGTCTGCCAGCGGCGGCGCAGTGCCTTTGGCCTGTGCCGCTTGAAGCATTTACACAAAATCAAAGAATTTCGGAGCATTTTTCATGCGTACCTGCTACACCGGTCAAGTCAGCCTTGATCAGCTGGATCAAACTGTCACCCTTTTCGGCTGGGTGCATCGCCGTCGCGATCATGGCGGCGTGATTTTTATTGATCTGCGTGACCGCGAAGGCATTGCGCAGATCGTTTTCGATCCCGACAATGCGCAGGCCTTTGCAATAGCGGAAGAGATCCGTAACGAATACTGCATCCGTATCACCGGTCTGGTGCGTCGCCGCCCTGAAGGCACCTCCAACAAAGAGCTGGTCTCGGGTGAGATCGAAGTGCTTTGCCGCGAAGTCGAAGTGCTCAATGCGTCCGTCACACCGCCGTTCCAGCTTGATGACGAAAACCTGTCTGAAACGACCCGCCTGACGCATCGCGTCCTGGATCTGCGCCGCCCGCAAATGCAGCGCAACCTGATGCTGCGCTATCGGGTTTCCATCGAGGTGCGCAAGTTCCTCGACGGGCTCGGGTTTATTGATATCGAAACACCCATGCTGACCAAAAGCACCCCCGAAGGCGCCCGCGACTACCTGGTGCCGTCACGGGTGCACGATGGACATTTTTTTGCCCTGCCACAGTCGCCCCAACTGTTCAAGCAAATGCTGATGGTGGCCGGTTTTGACCGTTACTATCAGATCGTCAAATGCTTTCGCGATGAAGACCTGCGCGCCGATCGTCAGCCTGAATTCACACAGATCGATTGCGAAACGTCATTCCTGAACGAAGAAGAGATTCGTGAGATTTTTGAAGGCATGGTGCGCCATGTGTTCAAGCAGGTACAGAACGTGGACCTGGATCCACGCTTTCCGATCATGAGCTGGGACGAAGCCATGCGCCGTTTCGGTTCCGACAAGCCGGACATGCGTGTCAAGCTGGAGTTCACCGAGCTGACCGACGTGATGAAGGACGTTGAGTTCAAGGTGTTCTCTGCTGCTGCGGTCCAGCCGGGCGGGCGTGTTGTTGCATTGCGCGTACCGGGCGGTGCCCAGTTGTCACGCAAGGAAATTGACGACTATACCCAGTTTGTCAGCATCTACGGCGCCAGGGGTCTGGCATGGATCAAGGTCAACGACCCGGCCAAGGGCCGCGAAGGCCTGCAGTCGCCCATCGTGAAAAACCTGCATGACGCCGCGATCAATGAAATCCTGCAGCGTTCGGGCGCTGCCGCCGGCGATATCATTTTCTTTGGCGCCGACAAGGCCAAAGTTGTGAACGACGCCATGGGCGCCTTGCGTGTCAAGCTGGGCCACAGTGACTTTGCCAAGTCTACCGGCCTGTTCGAAAACAGCTGGAAGCCGTTATGGGTGGTTGATTTCCCGATGTTCGAGTATGACGAGCAAGAGGGGCGTTATTTTGCCGCGCATCACCCCTTTACCAGCCCGAAAGACGGCCACGAAGATTTTCTCACCACAGATCCATCCAAGGCTTACGCCAAGGCGTATGATCTGGTGCTCAACGGCTGGGAAATCGGCGGCGGTTCAGTCCGTATCCATCGTGAAGAAGTGCAAAGCAAGGTATTCCGTGCCCTGAACATCAGCGACGAAGAAGCCCGCGCCAAATTCGGTTTCCTGCTGGATGCGCTGCAGTACGGTGCGCCTCCACATGGCGGCCTGGCCCTGGGGCTGGATCGTCTGGTAACCATGATGGCCGGTGCTGAATCGATTCGTGACGTGATTGCCTTTCCTAAAACACAACGCGCGCAGTGTCTGCTTACCCAGGCACCATCGCCCGTCGATGAAAAGCAATTGCGTGAACTGCATATTCGTTTACGTAATAAAACAGTCGTCGAATAAGCCAGAGAAAAAGCCAGAATTTGATTCTGGCTTTTTTTTCGCCCATTTGTGGCATGTATCTGTTGCGCCACTGCGTAACCGGATCAGTGGGCCTATAATTTTGTTATTCTGCTGTTCAGTTCCTATTTGTTTATACGCCAGTGGCAAGGACCTGCTTTCGGGCGTGTACCCGCCACTCGTTCATTGAAATTTCAGGAGAGACGTAATGACAACCGAAGTACAAACCTCACTCGCCGGCAAAGTGGCATTGGTTACCGGCGCGGCCAGCGGCCTGGGCAAGGAAATTGCCGAAACCTATGCCAAGGCTGGTGCCGCAGTGGGCATTGCAGACCTGAATCTGGACGGCGCCAATAAGGTAGCAGAGCAAATCAATGCCACTGGCGGAAAAGCCTTCGGCATCGCCATGGACGTGACCGACGAGGCGCAGGTTAACAAGGGTGTGGACGATCTTGTGGCGCATTTTGGCGCGCTGGATATTCTGGTGTCAAATGCAGGTATTCAGACCATCGAATCTATCGACAAGTTCGAGTTTGCAAAGTGGAAAAAGATGCTGGCCATTCATTTGGATGGCGCATTCCTGACCACCAAGGCGGCCCTGCAACACATGTACAAGGCCAAAAAAGGGGTGGTCATTTATATGGGATCGGTGCATTCGCATGAGGCCTCAAAACTGAAAGCCCCTTATGTGACTGCAAAGCACGGCCTGTTGGGGCTGGCCCGGGTGCTGGCCAAAGAGGGCGCTGCTCACAATGTGCGCTCGCATGTAATTTGCCCTGGTTTTGTGCGCACGCCGATCGTGGAAAAACAGATTCCTGAGCAGGCCAAGGAATTGGGT
>JBOIGK010000846.1:0-2976 GCA_050742695.1 Advenella sp.
GTGAAGAAATCATTCTTTGCAATCTGGCCGACAAGGCGTCGGTAGCGCAGTTGGTGGCCGGTTGCGATGCCATCGTGCATATGGGCGGGGTATCGGTGGAGCGTTCTTTTGAAGAAATCCTTGTAGCAAATATCAAGGGCGTGTTTCATATCTATGAAGGCGCTCGACGTCATGGTGTCAAACGGGTGATTTTCGCCAGTTCGAACCACGCCATCGGTTTTTACCGGCAGGATGAAGTCATTGATGCCGGCGTGCCGCGCCGACCTGATGGCTATTATGGCTTATCCAAAGCCTATGGCGAAGAAATGGCCAGTTTCTATTTCGATCGTTATGGCATTGAAACGGTCAGCATCCGTATCGGATCCTGCTTTCCTGTTGCGAAAGACCGGCGCATGATGCACACCTGGATCAGTGCCCGCGATTTGACCGAACTCATTCGTTGCGCGCTGGTAACTGAGGGAGTGGGGCACACGATTGTGTATGGCATGTCCGATAACAAGCAGGTGTGGTGGGACAATCACATGGCCGCCAGGCTTAACTTCGTGGCGCAGGATACCTCGGAAATATTCCGCGAGCAGGTTGAGCGTCAGCCCCTGCCTGCAGCCGATGATCCCGTAGCCGTCTACCAGGGGGGCGCGTTCACCGCCCAGGGCCCGTTCGAGTAATTCACATGACTGCAGGACTATATAAAACCGGCCAACGTGGATGGGAGATATAAGTGCAGTATGATTTTAATTTCGCGGGTCTGCTTCCTTACTGGCATACGTTTCTTGAAGGCGCATTGCTCACGCTTGAGCTGACCCTGGCCTCGACGGTGTTTGGTCTGGCTATCGGTATTTTTTGCTCGATCGGCAGCCGCAGCCGGTACCGCTGGGTAAACCGTGCTTGTGCTGTCTACGTTGAGACGATTCGCAATACACCGTTTCTGGTACAAATATTCATTTTCTATTTTGGGCTATCTAGTATCGGGTTGCAGATGCCGGCTGCGGTGGCTGCGGTCATTGCCATGGTCATCAATGTAGGCGCCTATTCTTCGGAGATTATCCGCGCCGGTATGGACGCCATCCCCAAGGGGCAGATTGAGGCTGCCGAATGTCTTGGGCTGTCCCGGCCTCGCATCTACCTGCACGTCATTATGCTTCCGGCCTTTGAGAAAGTGTACCCGGCCATTACGAGTCAGTTCATTCTGATGATGCTGATGTCTTCGATCACCTCACAGATCTCCACCGAGGAGCTTACTGCGGTGGCCAATAATGTGCAGTCGGAAACGTTTCTCTCGCTGGAGTCCTACATCGTGGTTGCTGCCCTTTACTTGCTGCTGGCAGTCGTGCTGCGGCTGCTTTTCTGGCTGACCGAGCAACTGCTGTTTCGACGCAAGCGTGTCATCGCCCAGGCGCAGCGCCGCTCGGCCTGCATGGGCAACGCGGCCGCCCGCAAGCGAAATGCGGTGTCGCGCAAGCTACCCGCCGTTACGATCAGAGGGTAACCATGAACTCATTTTCTTCTGTACAACTGCTGTATCTGCTCAAGGGAGTGGGCTGGACGCTGGTGTTGTCGCTTATTTCATTTGCGCTTGGCTCTGTGGCAGGATTTGCAGTAATGCTGGCCCGCGTCTCGGTTCACAAACCGGTTCGGGTGATCACATCTGCATATATCCAGGTTATCCAGGGCATTCCCTTACTGGTCCTGCTCTTTATTGTCTATTTCGGTGTCGGTATTTTTGGCATCAACGTCGCGCCACTGGTGGCATCTGCTATCGCGCTGATGATTCATGTGAGCGCATTCCTGGGTGAGATCTGGCGCGGCAGCGTGCAGGCCATAGAGAAAACCCAATGGGAGGCATCGGAGTGCCTGGGCCTGTCGCGCTGGCAATCGCTGATCCTGGTGATTATTCCACAGGCACTGCGTATGTCATTGCCGCCTTCGGTGGGCTATTTGGTGCAGGTCATCAAATTGACGTCACTCGCATCGGTTGTCGGCTTCGTGGAACTGACGCGCGCCGGTCAGATTATTAATAACTCGCTGTTCCAGCCATTTCTGGTTTTCGTGCTGGTGGGCGCCTTTTATTTTGTGCTCTGTTATCCATTGTCGCTATGGAGCCGGGCCATGGAGAGAAAACTGAATGTCGGCAATCGTTAATGTGCGGGATGTGCACAAGAAATTCGGAGAGAACGAGGTGCTCAGGGGCGTGTCGTTTGAAATAGAACGAGGCCAGGTGGTAGCGATCATCGGGCAGAGCGGTTCGGGCAAAAGCACGGCGCTGCGCTGCATGGATCATCTGGAGACCATCAACAGCGGTTCCATCTCGGTCTGTGGGCATGAACTCGGTACGGGTACGGTCAACCTGCGCGAGTTGCGCAAGGATGTGGGCATCGTGTTCCAGAGCTACAACCTGTTTCCCCACCTGACAGTCCGGCAAAACATCATGCTTGCGTTAAAGCATGTGCGCAAACTAACGCGCGAGGAATGCAACCGCAAGGCGCAGTACGTACTTGAAAAAGTGGGCCTGGCCGAAAAGGCGGACAGCTATCCGGAACAACTGTCGGGCGGCCAGCAGCAGCGGGTGGCGATTGCCCGGTCGCTGGCCATGGAACCCAAAGTGATGCTGTTTGACGAAGTTACCTCCGCATTGGATCCGCAATTGACCGGTGAGGTGCTCCGGGTGATCGAAGATCTGGCCAAAGGCGGAATGACCATGGTGCTGGTTACCCACGAAATGTCTTTCGCTCGCAGAATTGCCGACAAGGTGATTTATATGTATCAGGGCATGGTATGGGAAACCGGTGGCCCGGAAATCCTGACCAATCCACAAACCCGCGAGTTGCAGCAGTTTATCGGCACCGGGCTATAGACGTTAATCGCAGCTCACTATATTTATAAAAGGTAAAACGACAAATGAAATTAATACAGACAGTGAAAACGATCGGTCTCGGCCTGGGTCTGATGGGTGTTTGCGCGGCCAGCCATGCCGATGAC
>JBOIGK010000847.1:0-1503 GCA_050742695.1 Advenella sp.
GCAAAATAATTGGGCGCATGAGGGTGCAGCAGCGAGACGGCGCAATCGAATAGAGAAATATCCAGATATTGTCCCTGACCGCTGGATCTGCGCTCGTTCACGGCAAGAAGTACCCCAATGGCGGCGTTCAGCCCCGTCACCATATCGACTACCGGCAGACCCACGCGCGTCGGGGCGCCGCCCTTTTCTCCATTAACACTCATCAGTCCGCACAAAGCCTGGGCGCAGGCATCATAGCCGGGCAAGCCCCCCAGCGGGCCATCCGCACCAAAGCCGCTAATGCAGCAATGGATAAGTTGCGGAAATTCCTTTTGCAGCGCATCCTTGCCAAGCCCCCATTTTTCCAGTGTTCCTGGCTTGAAGTTTTCAATCAGCACATCAGCCTGCGACAACAGCTCGCGCAAAAAAAGCTGTCCGCCTTCGGTAGACAAATCGGCGACCAGGCCTTTTTTGTTACGGTTGACGCCCATGAAATAGGCTGCCGTGTCTTCGATAAACGGCGGCCCCCAGCCACGCGTTTCGTCGCCTGCCGGCGGCTCGATCTTGAGCACCTCTGCGCCATGATCGGCCAAAATCTGCGTGCAGTACGGACCGCCCAGCACCCGGGTCAGGTCGACAACGCGAATGCCAGTGAGCGAGGCTGGAGGGGTATGAGTCTGTGTTTCGGTCATAATCAATCGAGTTTGATGGATGCGTTGGTGATGACGTCGTGCCATTTTTTCACTTCGCTGTGAATAAACTGGGCCAGTTCTTCAGGCGTTTTTTGGTCAGCCTCCACAATGCCCTGGCTGCCCAGGGTAGCCTGAATGTCGGGTTCTGCCATAGCGCTTTTAAACGCTTCGTTCAATGACGAGACCACCTGATCGGACATGCCTGCCGGTCCGACAATACCAAAGAAGACACTGACGTCGTACCCGTCCAGCCCCTGCTGCGCAATGGTCGGCAGCTCGGGCAGCGCCTTGGAACGCTGAGCAGCAGCCAGCCCCAAGGCGTTCAATTTGTGTTCGCGAATATGTGGCAACGCAGTCAGGACATCTGTAAAGGCCATGGAAACCTGTCCACCCAGTAAATCATTGAGCGCCGGTCCCGTCCCTTTATATGGCACATGTAATATACGTGTGCCGGCCATGGTATTGAACAAGACGCCTGCCAGATGAGACGACGCCCCGGTACCAGAGGAAGCATAGGTAACCTTGTCCGGGTTGGCCTTGGCATAGGCAATCAGCTCCTGCACATTCTTTACCGGCACCTTGGGATTGACAACAAGAATATTGGGCAAGTGGCCGATTTTCATGATCGGTGTAAAGCTTGTTTCGGGTTGATACCCGAGTTTTTTGTACATGCTAGTGTTGATCGCCAGCGGCCCGGACGTGCCGAACATAATGGTGTAACCGTCAGGCTTGGCGCGCGCCACATACTCGGCGCCGATATTGCCATTGGCCCCAGCCTTGTTTTCAACCACAATCGTGGTACCCAGTTTCTCCCCGGCGCCCTGAGCCAGCC
>JBOIGK010000848.1:0-2568 GCA_050742695.1 Advenella sp.
GTCTGATCCGCTTGCGGGCGCCTCAAAAATCCCGCTAAAAAGGTCCGTATGGTCTCACAACATTCTACTTCACAGCAGTCTGTGGGCGTGGTTACGCCCCAATTTCTTCAGTTCGATCAACCGCTCATGCTCAGCAGTGGCCAGGTGCTGCCGTCGTACACGCTCGCCGTGGAAACCTATGGCACGCTCAACGCCCAGCGCAGCAATGCCGTGCTCGTCTGTCATGCGCTCAATGCGTCGCATCATGTTGCCGGCGTGTCGGCCACTGACGCAAAAGACGTAGGCTGGTGGGACAATATGGTCGGACCGGGAAAGCCGGTAGACACGAATATCTATTTCGTCATCGGCGTCAATAATCTGGGCTCCTGCTTCGGTTCGACCGGGCCGGCCTCGATCGACCCGGCAACGGGCAAGCCTTGGGGATCAACCTTTCCTGTCGTGACAGTCGAGGACTGGGTAAGGGCCCAGGCCCGGGTCGCCGATCATTTCGGCATTGACCGGTTTGCTGCTGTCATGGGTGGTTCGCTGGGGGGGATGCAGGCGCTGAGCTGGGCCATTGAGTTGCCCGAGCGCATCGCCCATTGTGTGGTGGTCGCCAGCACTACCAATCTGTCGGCACAAAATATTGCCTTTAATGAAGTGGCGCGGCGCGCGATTATCAGCGACCCCGATTTCCATGGCGGCAATTATTATGAATACAATACTGTGCCCGCACGTGGCCTGTCCGTCGCGCGCATGGTGGGGCATATCACCTATCTGTCCGATGACGACATGGCAGAAAAATTCGGGCGTGCAAAACGCAATCCGACAGCAGATGGGCAGTTCCGGTTTGGCTACGATGTCGAGTTCGAGGTCGAGTCCTATCTGCGTTACCAGGGCGAGAAATTTTCCCGCTATTTCGATGCCAACACCTATTTGCTGATTACGCGGGCGCTGGATTACTTCGATCCGGCCAGCAAACATGGCGGCGATCTGACCGAGGCTCTGCGCCCGGCACAGGCCGAATTTCTGACGGTGTCTTTTTCCACCGACTGGCGTTTTCCGCCAGAGCGTTCGCGAGAACTGGTAAAGGCGCTGCTAAAAAACGGGCAGCCGGTTACCTATGCCGAAATTGACGCGCCGCACGGCCACGATGCGTTTTTGCTGGACGACCCGCGCTACCATGCAGTGGTCAGGGCTTACTATCAGCGCATTGCCGACAGCCTGAACCTGACGGCGATGCAACTTGACCAGGAAGCAGCATGACGAGTACGACAGAGCCAAAAAAAGTGCGCGCCGACCTGTTGCGCATTGCCGGCTGGATTCGCGACGATTCCCGAGTGCTTGACCTGGGCTGCGGCGACGGTATGCTGCTGGCCCATCTGCAGAGTCGGCGCGGCGTCACGGCGGTGGGCGTGGAAAAGGAAGATGCCCAGGTCATCGCCTGCGTCAACAAAGGCGTACGCGTTATTCAGCAGGATCTGGATGACGGGCTGGCCATGTTCGATGATCGGCAGTTCGATACGGTTGTGCTTTCCCAGACCTTGCAGGCTGTGGTCAACACCGAACATATTCTGAAGGAAATGGGGCGCGTTGCGCGCTATGGCGTGGTGTCGTTTCCCAACTTCGGTCACTGGACGCATGGCTTGTCCATCCTGACCGGACGCATGCCCGTTACCGGCCAGATGCCCTATGAGTGGTATAACACGCCCAATATTCATTTATGTACGCTGAAAGATTTTGAGGATCTTGCCACGCGTCTTGGATTCCGGATACTGGAGCGCGCCACCTTCCGGGAAGAAACCGAAATTTCCCTGATGCCCAGTCTGCGTAGTACGCTGGCGGTTTATCATTTCGAGACCGACAGAAAGCCCGCGCCATGATAAATCTGATCCGCCCGTACCTGAGCCCGCGAGTTTATCCGCTGTTGCTGCTGGGTCTGGCCAGTGGGCTGCCGCTGGCGCTCACGGGTGGGACACTGCAGGCCTGGGCCACGGTCGAAGATGTTCCGCTTACCGAAATCGGATTTCTGACATTGGTGGGCGCAGCCTATACCTTCAAGTTTTTGTGGGCGCCTTTTATTGACCGCTACGTGCCGCCCTTCATGGGAAGGCGTCGCGGCTGGATGGCCTTATCGCAGATTTTGCTGGGCCTGACCATTTGCGGCATGGGCCTGATGGACCCGTCGCGCTCGCTGTTCTGGCTGGCGGCGCTGGCCACGCTGGTAGCGTTTCTGTCAGCAACCCAGGATATTGCATTTGACGCCTACAGTGCCGATGTGCTGCATCATGAGGAGCGCGCTGCGGGGGCGGCGATCCGGACACTGGGCTATCGCATCGGCATGATTGTGTCGGGCGGGCTGGCCATCTGGCTGGCTGCGGTCTGGATTGGCTGGAGCGGCATGTATATTTTCATGGGACTGCTGATGCTCGGCGCCGCGGTGCTGACCTGGCTGGCGCCGGAACCCGGGACGGCCGGAGCCAACGTGGCGCCGCGCACCTTGTATGATGCGTTCACCGTTCCGTTCCAGGAGTTCTTTTCGCGCAAGGGCGCCATCAGTATTCTGGCGCTGATTGTGCTGTACAAGCT
>JBOIGK010000849.1:0-1953 GCA_050742695.1 Advenella sp.
CCGGCGATAACATGCATGAGCGGGCCGCCCTGGATGCCAGGGAAGATGGCGGAGTTGATGATTTTTTCGTGCTCTGCCTTCATCATGATCACGCCGCCGCGCGGGCCGCGCAACGATTTGTGCGTGGTTGAAGTGACAAAATCGGCATGAGGAACCGGGTTCGGATAATGACCGCCGGCAACCAGGCCTGCATAGTGAGCAATATCGACCATCAGGTATGCGCCATTGTCATGGGCAATTTTGGCCATGCGCTCGAAATCGATTTTCAGGGAGTACGCAGAAGCACCGGCCACGATCATTTTGGGCTTGTGTTCTTTGGCCAGTTGCTCAACCTGTTCGTAGTTAAGCACTTCGTTTTCGTCCAGCCCGTAAGGGATGAAGTTGTACAGCTTGCCCGATGCGTTGACCGATGCGCCATGTGTCAGGTGACCGCCCTCTGCCAGGCTCATGCCCAGCACGGTGTCGCCGGGCTTGAGCACTGCCATGTACACGCCCTGATTGGCCTGTGAACCGGAGTTCGGCTGCACGTTGGCCGCTTCGGCGCCAAACAGTTCTTTCAGGCGGCCGATAGCCAGCTCTTCAGCGATATCGACGAATTCGCAGCCACCGTAGTAGCGCTTGCCAGGATAGCCTTCTGCGTACTTATTGGTCAGTTGCGTGCCTTGCGCCTGCATGACTGCCGGGCTGGTGTAGTTTTCAGAAGCAATCAGTTCGATGTGCTGCTCCTGACGGGTATTTTCTTGTTGGATAGCACTCCAGAGTTCAGGGTCTACCTTGTCAAGAGTTAGCGAGCGGTCAAACATAACGTGTCCTATATAAAGCGGGTAATTGGATAAAATTCAAAAAGAAACTTTGGGGTTCAGCGAATACAGTCCCATGATCGTGGCCTGGTCCAGCACATGGGGCGCGATGACCTCGGCCACGTCGGCGCAGGTAAAGCTGCCGGTCAATGGCAATGTATCGATATCCAGCGCATAGACCGTAAAATAATAGCGATGCACCAGCGCATCATTGAAAGGCGGGCATGGGCCGTCATAGCCAAAGTAATCACCTTTCATATCATGATCACCGGCAAACCAGTTGGTAAAATCGTTAATACCCTGGCGCATATCCTTGGCAGCCAGCGGGCCGCTTTTGCCCTTGGGCGTCACGCCGCTGGAAAACTCACCTTCGGCGATCTCGGTGATGTTAGCCGGAATATCGACCAGCGCCCAATGATAAAAATCAACGCGGGGCAGGCTGGCTGGCACTTCACGGTCGTCCTGATTGACGTCATCGGGCTTGCTGGGCACGTCTTTGTCTACGCACAGGACAACGAATGAACGCGTACCTTCGGGCGCATCGGTCCAGGCCAGATGTGGGTTTTTGTTGTCCGACAGAATCATGTGCGCCTGCGCATCCGGCTTGGCAAAAGCGTTGACCGGCCCGATTGCTTTTTCGTGTTCAAATGACTGGCTGCTGATTTTCATGACATCCCCTTCAATACAATAAAAACAGATCAAAATGCGCTTGTGGCGCGGATGAACGCCAGGCAAGACAAACGGTGTTGCCTGTTGTTCCTTTTTCGCCTTAAAAACCGCCGTCTGCCGTACTCATGGGGCGGGCAGACATGGCTTTGGCGTCAGGCGCTGACGGTGACCCGGGCAAACTTGCGTTTACCAACCTGGACCACATAGGTGCCGGCCTCCAATTGCAGATTCTTGTCTTCCACACGCTGAGAATCGACCCGCACCCCACCCTGCTGCACATTGCGCCCGGCCTCGGTGCCGGAACTGGCCAGACCGGCCTCTTTCAGGATCCGCAGAATGCCAAGCGGACCCGGCCCAAGGTTGATTTCGGGCATTTCTTCCGGAATGACACCATCGCGAAAGCGCGCCTCGAAGTTGGCCAGCGCGTTGCTGGCGTCTGTTGCACTGTGAAAGCGTGTAATGATTTCCTGCGCCAGTTCCACCT
>JBOIGK010000850.1:0-3697 GCA_050742695.1 Advenella sp.
GAATGCTGCCATTGATTGATGACGGCCGCCATTGGCCTTCACGACAACTTAAGCAATTTGCATGCCAATTTGCATATCATAGAGTGTCAAACCGCTTTAACAGACTGTTGCAGCTGGAATTTTTGCCTGGAAACAAGCTGATCGACCACCCAGGTGCCATCGATGATGGACGTTCTGGATTCCGCAGCGCACAATAACGGTGCATGGCCGGCTTGTTGCCGTCAATCCGCCACATCGTCGGGAGCAGGACGCACTCAAAACGAGCACCACTTGTAGAAGCTGGCGGCAAAAAGCGGCACGCCTTTTGCTTTATCTGAATCAAGAGGAAAGAAAATGCTGAATGTGATGTTGATCCGTGACGAACAGAACGATGCCCTGCGTGACAAACTGCAGGCTGCCGGCATTCACGTCGTGGCTGAAATATCGCCGCTGGCCGATTTTGCTGCAGCGCTGGCCGGCATCAGGCCTGATGTCGTGCTGGTCAGCTCAGATGCCTCGTGCCGCGATACGCTGGAAGGGCTCTGCATGCGCTCGCATGACAGTGCACTGCCCGTGGTCATGTTTACCAATGACAATGATCGCAGCTTCATGCAGGCATCAATCAGGGCGGGCGTTGCCGCCTATGTTGTGGGCGAAGTCCCGTCGGCCCGCTTGCTCTCGTTGCTGGACGTCGCCATTGAACGTTTCGCGCTTGAACGCTCGCGCCGGCTGGAGCTCAATGACACCAGGCGACGGCTGGCCGAACGCCAGGATGTTGAAAAAGCTAAAGGCATTCTGATGAAAATGCACGGCGTAGATGAAGACCAGGCCTATCGCATGCTGCGCAAAAAGGCCATGCAAACCCAGCGCCAGATCGGCCAGATCGCAGCGGCATTAATCGAGGCGCATACTTTTCTGTAGGCCATATCGGTGCAGGCATATCGGCATTGCTGCAAGAAGCATAGGCGCCGGGTGCGACAGAGTCCCCTAAGCCTGGATCCGGCCTGTCATTATCTGCTTTTGCAACTGGGAAAACGAACAGATATGGCCTGCCAGCGCGCTGGCCATGACCGTAGCAGGGCTACCCAGCCACACGCTACCCGGCCCGGAGCGACCCGGAAAATTGCGGTTAATCGCGCTGATGGTGGTCTGGCCTGCGTCGGTCGACGAACCAGGACCACAGTTGGCACAAGCCCCGCAAGACGGTTGCAATATTTTTGCGCCCATGCGTTCAAAGACCTGGTCATAGCCTTGTTGCACGCAATAGTCGCGAACCGCCGTGGTGCCGTACTGTAAATACAATTGCACATGTGGCGCCACATGCAGGCCTTGCTGCAAACCCCAGACCAATACGGCGTGATACTGATCGAAATCTTCACGCTTTCCGGCAGTGCAGGAGCCGCCATAGGCAATGTCGATAGTCACTGTTTCTTCCAAAGAACCCACAGCCCGCCCGTTACCGGGGTCGCCAGGAGCAGCCACCAGTACGTCCAGCGCTGAACAATCCACCGTAATCTGCTGTTCATAACTGGCGCCCGGGTCGCTACGCATCCAGTCGGCCAGTTCAAAATCCACGCCCCGGCGTTCCCTTAGAAACCGCACGGTTCGGGCATCGGGGGCAACAATGCCGGTAAAGCCACCCAGTTCTGCACACATGTTGGTCAGCGTGGCCCGTTCGTCCACAGACAGACAGTCGATGACTTCGCCGGTAAACTCGAATACCCTGCCCACACCCTTGCCGGCGCGTATTTGCGGCAGCGCCAGCAAATGCAGGACGATGTCCTTGGCCGCCACGCCGGCGGGCAGGTTGCCCTGCAACCGAACCAGAATGCAAGGCGGAACCGTGATGCGTACGGCGCCGGTCATAAAGGCATTGGCCATATCGGTCGTACCCACCCCGAAGGCAACACAGCCCAGGGCCCCGCTGTGCGGGGTATGCGAGTCTGTTCCGACCACCACCTGCCCGGGCAGGGCATAATGTTCGGCCATCATTGCGTGTGAAATACCTGCCACGTTGCTGCCGTCATCCTGCAGGGCTTCGTTCTCGGTCAACGTACGGTGCCAGCGCAGGCCGGTTGCCTTCACAAAATCGCGATGTGCCTGGCACATGCGCAGCATGTTGGGCACCAGACCCTGACGCAGATGTGCAGGACTCTCGTGTATATAGGAAGTGTGATCCTCAAAGGCAATAACTTTTTCGGTATCAAACAAATGCAGCGGCGCGGCATAGCTCTGGTACAGCATATGCGCCGCCATGCCGGTGTAATACTCGTGGATGAAACGCCAGTCGGCACGCAGAAAGATACCAGTGCCTGGCGTCAGGTCGGTTCCGGTCTGTTCCGTGCGCAAAACATGCCGAGTGATGATTTTTTCAAACAGCGTCTGCGGCTTGTCGCTGGTGACAGCGGCCTGCGGACGACTCCTGGCAAGATGACGTTTGCCATAACTGAGCAGCCCGCCGCTACGCAGGATGGCCTGGGTCAGCACATCGCGCTCTTGCAGAATCTGTTCAAGCGTGATGCTGTGTCCGGCCTGCAACTGCGCCAGCAACTCAAAATTGGTGGATGTCAGCAACCCGATATTGTCGGCATTCTGCCGGTAGATCCGCTCAAAGCTGCGCGCAAATACCAGGCGCACGCCGGCATGCTTTTCGGCTGCCGGGCTATGCTCGCGCGAAGATCCCTTGCCATAACGGTTGCCGGCCACAACTACTTCAATACCGGCCTGCCTGACCGCATGCCTGGCGATGGGCGTGCGCCCACCTGCCTGTAACCCGGTATAGGCAAACCCGCCAAGCTTGTCATCATAGTGCGACATGATAGCCACCGGCGTGATTTCATCGGTCGAAATATCGTCCCGCAAACCGATGTCGGCGTGAGCATCGGGCAGCACGACAGCGCCCGGTTGCAGACAGGCTTCAATCACCTGCGGATCGTCGGCAAGATACAGAAAGCGATCAAAGGCAAGAGAGGTAATCGTAGGCTCATTCATCACTGCAATTTCCCGAGGGTTACACACTATTGTTATCAACTGCCATTATCGCGCATAGCGCGGGCGATGTGCGGCTGGCCACGCCAAGGCTGCCGTTTTGGTCGCTACGGTCATGATCCCTGCCCGTCCAATCCTGCGTTTTTGCTTTATGACCTTATGAGTTATGTCGGCATGATTGTTCCGGAACGACCCTTGCCTTGAGCTGCGGCAACCGGCGCAGCAAGCGACCACCAGCGTGGTCTATGACCGGCCTGGACGCGAGCACAAAAAGGACAAGGCTGGCCAATGGCGGCTGCAGGCGATATTTTTGTCGAAATTTTTGGTTACAGTTGATCCGTTAATCGCCGCGCGCATACAGCAGGTAGAATACACAAGTCATAAAATCGGATTGACCGTCTTTTATGACGCCATACATGATGAATTACATTATTTGCACTGCTGCCCATGAGGAAAGTCATGCATTTTTACAATCTGCTGTTCGACATACCCATCTTTCTGGCCTGGGTGCTGTGCACTGTTTTCTTTCTTGGCCTGTCCGGCCTCATTGTCCTGATTATTCGCCGACAACGTAGCAATAGTACGTCTCCGCGCAGCAGCGCCCTGAGCCATACGCTTATTTCAGGTTTGCTGGTGCCCATTGGCCTGAATATGGCGTTCATGGCCAGTGACGTATGGAAGGAAAATGAAAAAGGACAGGCGGCCACCGAGCAGGAGGCCGGCGCAGTGT
>JBOIGK010000851.1:0-4854 GCA_050742695.1 Advenella sp.
CCGAAGGCATTTATGCTGCGGTGCCTTATGTTTCCAACATGAAGGGCGAGCGCAATGCCGGGTTTGTCGAAAACTACCAGAAAGAGTACAAGCAACTTCCCGGTAAGTACGATGCGTCAGGCTACAACGCCATGAACATCCTTATGCAGGCAATTGAGCGTGCGGGTTCCGATGAACCGGAAAAAATCCGGGATGCACTATACAAGACGGACTATGCGGCGCCTAACGGACGGTTCCAGTTCACCGAAAAAGGCGAGGGCTACGGCTTTGATACCGTCCTGGTGCAAATCCAGGGCGGCAAGACACATGTGGTCACTCAGGCACGCACCGAGAAGCCGTAATTATTTCGGGATAACAAAATAAGGAAACCGGTATGGAGTTGTTACCGCAGTTTATCGCCAACGGGCTGGTGATCGGGTCATTTTATGCATTGTCTGCGCTGGGTCTGACATTGATTCTAGGTATGATGCGTGTCGTCAATTTTGCGCACGGCGAGTTGTACATGGTCGGTGGCGTTATGGGGTGGTGGGCCACGACACGCCTGGGGCTCGATTTCTTTTCAGGACTGTTGCTTGTCGCCGTTGTGCTGGGCACGTTTGGCTGGTTGATTGACCGATTCCTGATTGAGCGGATACGCGACCAGGGTGAAGAACCAGGGATTCTGTTGACTATCGGACTTTCGATATTCCTGGCCAATACTGCCTTGCTTCTGGTCGGCACCGCACCGCTGAAAATAGATTCGCCGTTGGCCGGCGGCCCGCTCTTTCTTGGGCCGATCGTGCTGACCAAGGCACGTCTATTTGCTGTCGCAGTCAGTATCACTTTGATGATTATCACATATCTGGTTATCCAGAAAACCCGCCTGGGGCGTGCGATGCGGGCGACGTTTCAGGATCCTATGGCAGCAAAGCTGGTAGGGATCCGGACCGCGAATATCTATGCGGGTACTTTTGCAATGGGAACAGTGATTGCCTCCATGGCGGGAATGCTGCTTGGGTCCATTTATTCGACCCAGGTATCTATCGGCGGGCTGGTAAGCATGAAAGCCTTTGTGGTGGTCATTCTCGGGGGCATGGGCAGTTTTGCCGGCGCTATTGTGGGTGGCTTGCTGCTGGGCCTGGCCGAGGCATTGTGGGGCGGCTACGTTGCCACAGGGTGGGTGGATATTATCGGTTTCATACTGGTGATTCTGACGCTGCTGTTTCGCCCTTATGGATTATTTGTTAAACGCGCGGAGAGAGCATGAAGATTCAACGCAATTGCCTGACGGCGTTCATGCTGCTGGCAGCGGTACTGCCATTTGTCATCAGCGACCAGTACATTCTGCATGTGGCCATCATTGTGATGTTCTATGCCGTATTGGCAACAAGCCTGAACCTTGTGGTTGGCTATGTTGGTGAGTTTTCCCTGGGCCATACGGCATTTCTGGGAACCGGTGCGTATGCGGCAGCATTGCTCTCGACCCAGGCAGGCTGGCCAATGTGGGCTACGATCCCTGCCGCCGGGTTGTGTGCGGCAGTCATGGGAACAATTATCGGCGCCATCACATTGCGATTGCACGGACCGTTTTTTGTCATCATTACCCTATCGTTTTCGGAAGTATTGCGGTTGATTGCCAACAACTGGGTCGCAGTCACAAAGGGGCCGATGGGTATCGCCGGGGTGCCTCAGCCAGCTTTTCTTGCCCAGCTAGACAATCTGGCCGGCAAACACTTTTACTACGCCATTGCCTGGCTGCTGCTGGCGATTGCCCTGTATCTGGCATACCGTTTTGTGAACTCCAACGCGGGGCGCGCTGCAGTGGCCGTTCGGGAAAACAGGTATGTTGCGCAGTCTATTGGCATTCGTCCGCTGAACTACTCCATGATGGCGCTGGTACTGGGTGCATTTCTCAGTGGCACCGCAGGCGGCTTCTATGCACATTACATTTCATTTGTAGGACCGGAGATGTTCCGGTTTGCGTTCATGGTCACCATGATCACGATGGTGCTTATCGGTGGCAAGGGTACGCTGATCGGACCTTTGATGGGGGCGCTACTGGTGACGTTTCTTGAAGAATATCTCAGGGAAGCACAGGAGTTGCGATTGTCACTGTTCGGCCTGATCGTTATTGCGATTGTGCTATTTATGCCGAATGGAATCATGGGCTTTGTTACGCGGCATCGTGAAAAAAGGGCACAGAAACCGGCAGCACCGGTGACTATGCCTGTAAGCGGCACCAAACGGAGGTCGGCATGATGAACACGCACACGAAAAACGGACACCCCAGCGGCGTATTGCAGGTCAGTGGGCTGTGCAAGTCATTCGGCGGCATCCATGCAGTCAAGGACATCAGCTTTGACGTGAATCGCGGGGAGATTGTTGGTTTGATCGGACCTAATGGCGCCGGCAAAACAACCTGTTTCAACCTGATCACCGGCTTTTATGCACCTACTTCCGGGACGGTTCACTTTGATGAACAGGAGGTAACGGGCGAAAAACCGTATAGCATGGCGCGGCGGGGCATTGTACGCAGCTTTCAGAAAACCAATATCCTGAAATCGCTTTCGGTGTTCGAGAACGTGCTGACCGGCCACTATATTGAAGCGCGCCAGCCGGTCTGGAAAACGTTTTTTCCTACCGCCAAAGTGCGGCAGACGGAGGCGGCGATCCGTGACAGTGCAGCGCGCATCGTCAATACGATTGGTTTGTCACGGCATATGAACGTGCCTGCAGCCCAACTGTCCTGCGGCGAACTACGCTTGCTGGAGGTGGCGCTGGCACTGGCTGCCAAGCCCAGGATTCTGATGCTGGATGAGCCAGCTGCCGGCCTCAATAGCCACGAGGCCCGGGAGTTCGGCAATGTGCTAAGGAAACTGATTGGCGATCTGGTCGAATCCATTTTGATCGTCGAACACAACATGGGGCTGGTCATGAGTGTATCCGATCGCGTGGTTGTCATGCACTTCGGTCAGAAGCTGGCCGAGGGAACACCAGAGCAGGTGCAGAAAAACGAGAAAGTGGTGCAAGCCTATCTGGGCGGAAATGGAAAGGAACGATCATGAATGCAAAACCGTTGCCACAGAGCGCTGATCCGGATAGTAAGCGTGTTCCCGCAAGCCCGATGCTTGAGATTCGCAACCTGCATGTCAGCTATGGAAAGACCCAGGCATTGCATGGGGTCGATCTGATGGTTCAGCAGAGCGAGGTCATTGCCCTGATCGGCGCCAACGGTGCCGGAAAGAGCACAACGCTGCGGGCAATTTCAGGCCTGCTCAAGCCGACGCAAGGGCAGATTATTTATCGGGGAAATAATATTGCCGGTGTTGCTGCCGATCGCATCGTCGCCCAGGGCATCGCCCAGTCACCAGAGGAACGCCATATCTGGCCGACCATGACTGTGTATGAAAACCTGACTTTGGGTGCCTATCTATGCAAAAAAGACGCAGAAGTGGAGCGGCGCGTTGCGCTGGTGTATGACCGCTTTTCCCGTCTCAAGGAAAGGCATCGCCAACTGGCAGGCACGCTCAGCGGAGGCGAACAGCAGATGCTGGCAATCGGCCGCGCCCTGATGTCCGAACCCTCACTGTTACTACTGGATGAACCCAGTCTTGGGCTCAGTCCACGCATGGCCGAAGAGGTCTTTGAGTTCGTCAGGGAAATCAACACGCATGGAGTGACTGTTGTCCTGGTTGAGCAGAATGTCTATAACGCGCTGTCGGTCTCGACACGCGCTTATGTATACGAAACCGGCAAAGTGGTTGCGCAAAGGGAAGCGGCGGGCTTGCTGGACGATCCTGAACTGCTGAGTGCATATCTGGGAGCCTGATTAATCAGGCATGTAGCGGACAACTTTGCATGTGTTTAAATTAATTAATTGGTCATTTAATAAATAATTTGTGCTCAATTGCATATGTTATTGAAACTGGAGTGGAATGTATGTCGAAAACTTTAAAAGTGGGAATCATCGGGGGCGGTATTGGTGGTGCCGCACTGGCGCGCGCATTGCAGCAGCACGGTATAAAAGCCCATGTCTTTGAACGTGCGCCTGCCTTTGGTGAAATTGGCGCTGGCGTGCAGATGACGCCTAACGCGGTCAAAGTACTCCGAGCGCTGGGACTGCAGACGGACCTTGATCGGATCGGATTTTTGCCCAAGGCCATGGTGGGCCGCAACTGGGATGATGCGCGCGAGTTGTTCCGAACCCCGTTACAGCAAATGTGCCAGGAAAATTTCGGGGCCGACTTTCATCATGTACATCGTGCGGACCTGCATGCCATTTTGTGCAAGGACATTGCCGCGGATCAGGTGACATTCAATACCATCTGCACCGGTATCACGCAGAATGCCGATTCTGCCACCGCACACTTTGAAGATGGCTCGAGTTTTGAGGCAGATATTATCGTGGGGGCCGACGGCATCCATTCGGCCGTGCGCGACTCTCTCTGGGGCAAGGATCAGGCCAGCTTTACCGGCCATATGTGCTGGCGTGCCCTGGTGCCGGTAGAGCAGCACCCGTTGCCTTTTGTGAGTCCGGATGCGTCGTTCTGGTTTGGCCCCAAGGCCCATATCGTTACTTACTACGTCAAGGGCGGCGCGGCTGTCAATATTGTCGCGGTCAATGAAAGTGCAGACTGGGTTGCAGAGTCGTGGACCGAACCGAGTACCCGAGAAGAACTACTGGCAGCCTATGACGGTTGGCATCAGAACATTATCGAGCTGCTGCAACGCACCGATCCTGACCAGACCTTCAAATGGGGACTCTTTGACCGGGATCCGATGAAGCAATGGGCAAAAGGCCGGGCAACGCTGCTTGGAGACGCGGCGCATCCAATGCTGCCTTTTCTGTCACAGGGTGCAGCCATGGCGCTGGAA
>JBOIGK010000852.1:0-2608 GCA_050742695.1 Advenella sp.
ATTGCAAACAGCGCAGTTCTGGCAGTCAGATTTGCCGGTATGTCTTGTCTCTGAAAACGCCTGCAATAGCCGGGGCAGACGAACGATGGTGCGCACTCACTGTGCTCATTACATCCTGTTTTTTCTATGTAAATGTACTTGTCTTTCGGCATTTACGGATTTTTTGAGCGGATCAGAGTCACTAGAATAATTTTGCCGCCGCAGGACCCGAATCCGGATTCGGATGAACGGATCGGTCATATACGCGCTGGCGTAAATGTTGATTCACTCAGAGAGAAAATTTGTATGTGTAAACACAAGAAAACCATACCGCACGTGACCGCCATGACGCTTGCATCCATGTTGCTGTTTAGCCAGTACGCAGGCGCGGAGCAGGGCGAGGCAAAGTATGTCGAGCTCGGCCACGAGGCCGACGCCGTCGGCACCGGTGCGGTGGCCATAGGCTGGGGTGCAAAGGCACGGGGAGATGGCAGCATTGCCATTGGCTCAAAGGGCGATATATTCGGCTCAAACCGCACATTTGCCGCGAATGGCGGCATCGCCATAGGCGAAGGTTCCAAGTCCATTATCAACGGCGATGTCAATTTTGGTTCACGCACACTGTCGGGACTGCGTGATGGCGTAAGCGATGATGAGGCGGTCACCATGCGTCAAATAAAAGCGACGCAAGCCTATACAGATACTGTAAAAAATGATCTGCTTAAAATGATCGATCAGGCCGGCTCGCCGGTGCTGGCACAAGCCAAGGCCTATTCTGATCAGTCCAGGACCCAGGCCATTACTGCGGCCAGCACATATAGCGATGCTGCAAAGAACGAAGCCATTGCTGCGGCCAACACATATAGCCATGCTGTAAAGAACGAAGCTATTGCTGCCGCCAAAGCATACAGCGATGCTGTAAAAAACGAAACCCTAGTTCAGGGTAAAAAGCACCTGGAGCAGATGATGGCATCTGATCGCGCGCAGCACGATGCAAAACTGTTATCACAGGTAAAATCGTATTCGGATCGAGAAAACCAGGTCACGCTGGAAAATGCCAATGTGTATAGCGAGAAAGTAGGGCGTGCGGTCCTTTCGAGTGCGAACGCGTTCACAGAACTTCGCAGCCGCCAGGCCCAGGACAATGCGGTGGAGCTGTCCAGGCAATATACGGACCGGCGCCTGGGCCAATTGCAATCGCAAATTAAAAAATTCCGCCGCCGGGCCAATGCGGGTATTTCCGGTGCAATGGCAATGACTACCTTAACGCCGCCGCCGGCAGGCGTAAACACTTCTTTTGGAATGGCGATGGCAAGCTACAGGAGTCAAGTGGCACTGGCCTCTGGCGTCACCTTCAGGACGGGAAAAAACAGCAATCTCCGCCTGAATACCTCATGGGATTCCGCTGGCGGCATAGGCGCAGCTGCTGGTTTTAATGTAGCCTGGTAGCCAGGGCAGAAGGGTGTGCAGGGCCCCTTGTCATCCGCTATTGACTGGTGACTCCCCGTAAGTGGTGATTTTGGGCCTCGCCGCAGGTGGAGCTCAAGCAAATGAACTGCATCATGGCGGGCCTTTTTCATCATGAAAACGGGTCAATAGTGGTTTTTCCACCCTAAAGGTGGCAATTGTATATAAGTGAAATCAAATTTACATTTATGATATCAATAGCCGCAGGTTCGTCGCTAAGATGACCTTGTTTAACCCATGGGGAATCCAAAATGAAAAAAATGATTGCGTTTCTTGGTCTTTCTGTCGTTTTCCTGGCTGGCTGTACGGCCCGGGGACCTTCTGTTTCAGTAGATCCAGGCGGTATTTATCCATACGGCTATGATGGCGGTGGCCACTCTCGGGGTGGTGGTGGCGGTCGTTTTTGCCCGCCAGGACAAGCCAAGAAAGGCAACTGCTAAATTTCGAGCGCCTGGCTCTGCATAAAGCCCGTTTACACGACGGGCTTTTTTTCGACTTTTTCAGTGCATGTGTGTCCGGGCATGCCCGATCTGACACGATACCAAACCGTGACATTTGGCTGAAAAGGAGGCTGCGTTGAACCCGGTCCTTCAGCCTGCAACGTTGAGCGCTTACATTGGTTATGCGAACTTGGTGTGCAGGCTGCAACCGGCCCCTCGATTAATCTAATAATTGAGCAGACACCGTTATTGAACAGGCGTTGTCGCCAAAGACGTCCGGTGCAAGGGGGGGGCGGCAATACCTGTATTTGAACAATCTATTTATCTGATTGACCCTGAATATTGTCCGGCATCAAGCCCAGGAAAAATGGGTTGGGCTACAATAACGGATCTGGATAATGGTCAATATAAGGAAATTGGCATGATAAACGACACCGCTTCCAAACCTTATGGCGTGCCCAAGTTATGGGATGGATATGGGTTTCCATTTGTTTTTATTCCGGTTCTGGTCGGCGCCTGTGCAGTGCTGTTGCTATTGGAGCAATTTTTTTCCTGAATAAATGTGCACGTTGTGTCACTGGCGTTCTATCGCAAAAAAGCCAACACTTTTTCGTCGTCCGTAACAAACGATCAAACAGGCCTTAGCCCATCAATCAGGTGGTTCAAGCAGGCGCTCGATATCTCCAAATACCGCCTGCCATGCCTGTGGCGATAGATCAAAG
>JBOIGK010000853.1:0-3258 GCA_050742695.1 Advenella sp.
GGAAGAAACAGCCGGAACTTCCCCATGAACTGTTTGACTAAATACCATGATTCGCTCATCCCTGTCCTTGACATATGTTCGGATCCGTCCGTTTCTGCTTCTCCTCTTTCCCCTCCCCTTTGAAACGGATGTTAAGGGTGCTTCTTGATGAAGCACCTTTTTTTTGCCCGCGCCAAAAATATCGGCCGGCACAAAAACATATCCGGGTATAGTTGATTTCCGCCGTACCAGAATATGTTCTCGCATGGAAATCCAATACTTCGTATTTGCACTGGCCGGGCTGCTGACGATCGCCTGTTTTATGCCCTCGCTGGCAAGCCGGCTGGGTTTGCCGCATACCGTCACGCTCGCAATTTTAGGCGGCGCATTGGGACTGATTGTCCAGGCCAATGGCATTCACTGGCCCTTTATCGGCGATTTCCTGCATGCCCTGCACGGGTTCTCCATCTCATCCCAGACCTTTCTGATTGTTTTCCTGCCCATCCTGCTGTTTGAAACCTCCATGGCGATGAATGTGCGTCGCATCATGGTCGACATCAGCCCGATACTGACCATGGCCATTGTGGCCGTTCTGGTCTGCACTGTCAGTGTCGGCATGATCATGGCCGAGTTCTCAGGCTACAGCCTGGCGGTGTGCCTGCTGCTTGGCGCTATTGTCGCCACTACCGACCCGGTGGCCGTGGTCGGCATCTTCCGCGAAGTGGGCGCGCCCAAGCGCCTGACCACGCTGGTCGAAGGCGAATCTCTGCTCAATGACGCTGCGGCCATTGCCCTGTACACCGTTTTCATATCCGTGATTACCCGCGACGCACCGCTCAGTATTGAAAACATCGCTGGTCATTTTCTGTACAGCTTCCTGATCGGCGGCTTCATCGGTTTCATCTTTGGCCATATTACCTGCCGGCTTTTTCATTACATGCGAGGCTGGCCCACTGCCGAGATCAGCCTGACCATCTGCACCGCCTATCTGACCTTCTTTATTTCCGAGCATTATTTTCACGTTTCGGGCGTCGTGGCCACCGTGGTGGCAGGACTGGTCGTGGGTTCGGCAGGCCGCACGCGGATGTCACCCTCCACCTTCGAGCAGCTTGGGCACGCATGGGAACAGTTCGGGTTCTGGGCCAATTCGCTGATTTTCATTCTGGCAGCCATGCTTATCCCGCGTCTGGTCGTTGACCTGGATTTCAAGCAGACATTGCTGGTGGTCCTATTGTTCATCACCACGCTTGTCGCCCGTGCTGCAGTCGTCTTTGGCGTCATTCCACTGCTGACAATGTTCAAAATGTCGACCTATGTGAGTCGCCCTTTTCGCGCGGTCATGTGCTGGGGCGGCCTCAGGGGCGCGATCTCGCTGGCTCTGGCGCTGGCGGTCACAGAGCAGACGGCGATTCCTGCCGATGTGCGCCATTTTGTCGCAGCGGCAACCACCTGCTACGTACTGGCAACACTGCTGATCAACGGTCTTACCCTGCGCCCGCTAATTTCCAAGCTCGGGCTGGATCAGCTCAGTCCGGTAGAGCAAGGGCTGCGCAACCAGGCATTGGTGATCGCCCTGGACGACGTCAAGGAACAAACAGATGAACTGGCTGGTCGGCTCAAAATGGAAGCCAGCGCCAAACAACAGGTGGATGCAATATTTGCCAAGGGGATGGCCGACATTCAGAAAGACGAAACCGATTATCTGAGCAAGGGTGATCGACTCTCTGTCGCGCTGGCGATTATTTCCAACCGGGAAGAAGAACTGTTTTTTGATTCGCTGAAGAAACAGCTGATTCCCTGGCAGGCTGCCCAGACCCTGCTGTCCAATGCCGAGAATCTGGGCGATGCTGCCCGTGCCGGTGGCGCACGCGCATACACCCGCGCTCTGCGCTATGACATACGTTATACGAGCGCGTTCAAAATTGCCTTGCGCATGCAGACCAATTTCAATTTCAGCCCCTGGCTGGCTCATGAACTGTCCCAGCGGATTATCAAACTAATCAGCAAACACTCAGTGGTCAGCCAGTTGGTCCGCTTCTGCCGAGACGACCTGACGCCCTTGCTGGGACAGGAAATTGCAGGCAAGGCAGAACGCATCCTGGTTGCCAGGCTGCACACGATCGACAACGCCTTGAGCGCCCTGAACCTGACTTATCCGGTCTATGCGCACTGGACCCAGGAAGATTATCTGGCGAGGATTGCCCGCTCACTGGAAGTGACGCGCTATAACGAAATGCTCGAACAGTCGCTGATTACCAAGGAGGTCTATAACAACCTGATTGCCCAGGTTAATCAGCGGTGGGAGCCGCTGTTTCGCCATCCAAGCCTGGACGTGTCGCTCAGCGCCAAGGAACTGGTCAAGCGCGTGCCGCTATTTGAAGAGATGGACGATACCGCCCTGACGCAGTTGAGCAAACTGCTGCGCCCCCGCCTGATGCTGCCCAATCAAACGGTCCCGCAAGTTGACCGGTACGGCCATAAACTGATGTTCTTTGTCGCTTCCGGGGCGGTTCTGATCACGCTGCCCGACTCTTCCCGCGTGGAACTGGGCTCAGGTGAAATGCTGGGTGAGTTGAGCATGCTCACCGATAAGACCCTGACGCAAAGCGTGCGCTCCATGGGCTACTCCAAGCTGCTGTTCCTGCAGGCACGGGATTTTCACGCGCTGATGAAAAAATTCCCTGATATCAAGGAAAAAATTGACCTGGTAGTCAAACAGCGGCTGCGGGCGCTGGAGGTTTGGGAACAATACGCCAAGGCTTCCAGCGAGCCTGATGGCATCCTCGTGGCAGCAGAAACCGCCGCCGCCCCAGGGGGAATTTCGGGTAAACAAGAGACTGACGAGACGGTACGCGCTGCGCCGGATGCTGCCGGCACACATGCTACCGCAGATCATGGTGGTGACAGTGGCAACACTTCCGACGGCTCCGACACTGCCTCACCCGAGTCGGGGTTGAGCACCGGTACCGCTCCCGATCGCAACGACGACACGGCCGATGCCACAGCGCACCCATCCGTGGCGTCGGCCCCTGCCCAAGCGCCGCTGAAACCCGGGCGCCGCGACGCAACGGAGCAGCCATGATTCTGAAAAAAGGCCAGCAACGTCGACTCGATATTCCCCGCAGATGGTTCTATCTCTTGCTGTTTTCACAAACGGCTGCGATCATCGTCGTTGTCGCGACCTGGGTGACCACGACCCACCCGGCCGGTTACGCACTGGCGCTGGGCTTATGGATGCTATCACTGCCTTATTTGCTCAAGGCCAGGACAGCCTTGCGC
>JBOIGK010000854.1:0-5596 GCA_050742695.1 Advenella sp.
CTGTACTGGCTGCTGCTCAAATCCTCTACAGATAATCTGCCCCAGATGCGCGAATGGATCGGCTGGGGCGTGATCGCCCTGCTGCTGGCGCTGATCGGGGCTGCGATCAGCGTCCGGTTTGTCAATACGCCCTTGTCACGGCTGGCCAAGGCTGCCCAGCAGGTAGCGCGAGGCGAAAACCCGGCTCCCCTGCCGGACGACCAGGGACCGCTGGAGATCCGTGAGCTGAACAATGCCTTTAACCGCATGGCACGCGATATCCGCCAGACCGAAGCCGACCGCGAATTGATGCTGGCCGGTATTTCGCATGATCTGCGCACGCCCCTGGCACGCATGCGCCTGGAAATCGAACTGAGTAATGTCAGTGATGAAACCCGTAGCGCCATCGACGAAGACCTTGGACAGATAGATCACAGTATCGGCCAACTGATGGAATATGCCCGTCCGGCCGGGGTACTCCCGGACAGGGCCATCAATATCTCGTCCATTTTGCGGGACATCACCGACCGGGAAAAAGCACATACCGAATCGCTGGGTGGAACGCTGCGCACCATGATCCAGCCAAATCTGTACGCCCGGATCGGGGAACTGAACCTGAAGCGAATTGTCAGCAATCTGATTGAAAACAGTCGTCGTTATGGTCGGTCCGTTACTGACGGCCAACCGCATATCCTGGTTCGAGTCCGCGAAAAAGGCAGCATGATCGAAATCGATGTCTGTGACAACGGCGCGGGCATCAATGCCAAGGACACTGAAAGACTGCTGCGTCCGTTTTCCCGTGGCGAAGCCGCGCGCACTGGCGTGTCGGGCGCCGGCCTGGGCCTGTCCATTGTCGAACGGCTGCTGCAGCACGTGGGCGGCACCCTGAAACTGCTGCCGAACCAGCCAACCGGACTGATCGGACACATAGAAATTCCTAAAGCGCGAGATAGAAATTATCAATTAGACAGTCAGTATTGATAGTGTAAAATAACATTAAAACTTATATTGGAAAGTGGATGTGGCCATCGTGGCAAATCGTTCACTCCCTTGCCATGCCTTGCGGCGCGGTCAATAAGCAGGCCCGGTACCACCGGGCGGTTGTTCAACTTCTTATGAGGAACAGTTATGAAAACAGTTGGTGAAAAGCTCGAATCGTTCAAAGTGGTCGGTGTCAAACCTGGTTTCAACAACCATGAAGAAAACGGCGTTTCTGCATTCGAAGACATCACAGAATCGTCTTTCCCCGGAAAGTGGAAAGTGATCTACTTCTATCCAAAAGATTTCACATTCGTGTGTCCTACCGAGATCGTTGGCTTTAACAACCTGGCCAAAGACTTCGAAGACCGTGATGCTGTATTGATGGGCGGCTCTGTCGACAACGAATTCTGCAAACTGGCATGGCGCCGTGAGCACCCTGATCTGAACAAACTGGGTCACTACTCATTTGCCGACTCTACCGGCTCGCTGATCGATCAGTTGGGTGTGCGCGAACGCAATGAAGGCGTTGCTCTGCGCGCCACATTCATTGTTGACCCGGACAACGTTATCCAGCACGTTTCAGTCAACAACCTGAACGTGGGACGCAATCCAGAAGAAGTCCTGCGTATTCTGGACGGCCTGCAAACGGATGAACTGTGCCCATGCAACCGCGCTGCGGGTGGCGAAACACTGTAATTTGCATCAAACCCGGTTCGCCGGGTTTTTCCTCCTCTCTTCAATAGGAAAAAACTATGCAATTTTTAACTACGATAAAAAATGAAATTCCCGATTGGGCCAAAGATATCCGCCTGAATCTGGATGGGACCATTGCCCGCTCCTCCCTGAAACCTGCCGATGCGGTTGGTGTGGCCCTGGCTGCCGCCTATGCCGCAAAGAATCCATTTCTGATCGAGCAGTTCAAGTCTGGCTTGTCGCCAGAAGATGTCAATGGGGTTCTGACCGCTGCAGCCCTGATGGGAATGAACAACATCTGGTATCCCTATGTTGAAATGACTGACGACAGTCAACTCAAGAGCCTGCCACCGCTGTTGCGCATGAATGCCTATTCCTCGCATGGGGGCATTGAGCAGGAGCGTTTTGAACTGTTTGCCCTGGCGGCCTCGATTGTCGGCAAATGCCACTTTTGCGTTAAGTCGCATTTTGACAATCTGAAAAAGGCGGGCTTCACGATTGAGCAGTTGCGCGATGCCGGACGTATCGCCGCTGTAGTGAACGCCGCAGCGCTGGCGCTGACTGCCGAAGGCAAATAAGCCAGTTGGTCTTTCAAATAAAGTCATGCCGTGACCCAATGTCACGGCATTTTTTCGTCTGGTGAGCGTGCGCCAGCCAGCGCTTATTGCTTGCAGCCGCCCGCGGGGCCTCTTATTGCCGAGCCAGCAAGGCGATCGCCGTGGCCGCAATACCCTCTTTGCGTCCCAGATACCCCAGATGCTCGTTCGTCTTTCCCTTGACGTTTACGCAGGCAGGATCCAGCGCCAGATCAGCAGCAATATTACTTACCATGGCCGCCGCATAGGGCATGATTTTCGGCGCCTGAGCATGGATGGTGGCGTCCACATTCACGACCTGCCACCCGGCTTGGCAAACACGACGATAAGCCTCGCGCAGCAGCACCCGGCTGTCGCTGCCTTTGAATGCGGGATCGGTATCAGGAAACAAACGGCCGATATCGCCCAGTGCCGCAGCACCCAGGATGGCATCGGTAATCGCATGCAACAGTGCATCGGCGTCCGAGTGTCCCTGCAGGCCGTGGGTATGAGCAATGGTGACACCCCCCAATATCAGGGGCCGCCCCTCCTGTAACGCATGGACATCAAACCCCTGTCCAACCCTCAAGCCAATTGTCATACAGCACTCTCCATATCATTGCGTAAACGTCATTTCTTTATGCGCAAGGCGTTCAAGCTGCGCCGCAGATCAACTGCACATTATCCTGTCGTCTGCCCTGACGCTGCCCCAGCGAACGCCAACCAGCGTTGCATCATGGCAAAATCCGCAGGCCAGGTCACTTTCATATTTTCTGCCGAACCACGAACCAGTAAGGGCCGGATGCCCGCCGCTTCCATGGCAGAGGCTTCGTCGGTCATATCCAGCCCCTGACTGATCGCGTTGCACAACGCATCCAGCAAGGCGCGGGCCGGGAAAAGCTGCGGTGTCTGCGCCAGCCACAAGCCTTCACGCGGGATGGTCTGCGCCACGCACACCTGCTGTTGCTCATCCACGGTTGCGCGTTTGACGGTATCGGGCACAGGCAGTGCCAGCAACCCGCCCTTGTTCTGACTCAGACAGGCATCAATCAATGCCGTGAGCGTATCGGCCTGCAAACCCGGCCTTGCTGCATCGTGAACCAGCGCCCAGCCATCGCGATCGTCTGCATCCAGGACAGCCTGCAGCGTGGCGCTGACGGTGTGCGCTCGCGTCGCGCCGCCAGTACGGTGAACATAGACATTGGTGCCCAGGTTCAGTGTATCGATCCAGGTATCTTCAGCCGTGACCCCGATATGAACAGCAGCAACCCGGGCATCTGCGCGCAGGGCATCTGCGGCCAGTTGCAGCATGGCCACGCCGTTGATCGTGCAATACTGCTTGGGGATCTGCCTGCCGGCAGTCAGCGCCCGACTGCCCACGCCGCCTGCGGGAATAATCGCAAAGATGTTGTCAGTCATAGTGGTCGCCGCCATGGAAACGGCTGTCGCATCATTCAAAAGATCAGATAATATCATGCCGCTTCGCTGCCAAGCCAAATCGCAACGGGCGATAGGTGGCTCGCGCAGCGCGGACCAGCCAGCGAACCGAGCATTGCCCTGACCGTGGCAAACTGCAGTCCTGACAGACGGCGCGCCCCCGGTATCTGATAAAATGGACAGATTCGATTCCCTGCTTCTGCCTCTGTGTCAAACACTGCCCTCACCCCGCTCCTTTCCGCGCTTAAACCCGGTCAACGCTATAGCTACCCACGTCCGCCGGGTTCCGGTGACGCCTGGCTGGCGGCTGAACTTGCCCGTGCTGCCGGCAAGCCGCTGGTGCTGCTCTGCGCCGATCCCCTGCAAGCGCAACGGCTGCACGATGAGGTTGTGCTGTTTGACCCGACACTGCGGGTGCGCCAGTTTCCAGACTGGGAAACACTGCCCTACGATGGCTTTTCGCCACACCAGGATCTGATTTCCGAAAGACTCAAGACGCTGTCCGCTCTCATGCAGGGCAAAGTCGATGTTCTGACGGTGCCGATTACTACGGCCCTGTATCGCTTGGCGCCCACTGCGTTTCTGGCGGCCTATTCCTTTTCGTTCAAAAAGGGTGACAAACTAGACGAGACAGCCCTGCGCGACCAGTTGATGCTGGCCAATTATGCACACGTCTCGCAGGTGGCGGCACCGGGGGAATTCTGTATCCGGGGCGGGCTGATCGATCTATTTCCCATGGGTTCAGTGCTGCCCTACCGCATTGACCTGTTTGACGACGAAATCGAATCCATTCGCAGTTTTGACATGGACACGCAGCGCAGTCTGTATCCGGTCAATGAAGTGGAACTGTTGCCCGGCCGCGAATTTCCCATGGACGAAACCGCCCGCAACCATTTTCGCTCGCGCTTTCGCGACCTGTTCGAAGGCGATCCGTCCCGTGCAATGCCCTACAAAGACATGGGCAACGGCATTGCTTTCGCGGGCATCGAGTATTATCTGCCGTTGTTCTTTGACGATACCGCAACGCTGTTTGACTATCTGCGTCCGGAAACCATCACGGTCACCGTCGGCACGATCGAAGAGGCCATCCGACAGTTCTACGACGACACGCAAAGCCGCTACCGGTTCCTCAAAAGCGATCGCGAGCGACCCGTGCTGCCGCCCGAGCACCTGTTTTTGTCTGAAGAACAATTTTTTGTGCACCTGAAGTCCTTTGCCCGACTGCATCTGGACGAAACGTCCGCCAATGCGCAATTTGCGCCGGCCCCCGATATCGCCGTGCTCAGACGCAGTGACGATCCTTTTGCGCGCCTGCGCGCCTGGCTGGATCGAGGCGAACAGCGGTTGCTGCTCTGCGCCGATTCGGCCGGTCGCCGTGAAACGCTGTTGCAGTTGCTGCGCGAACAGCAACTGGAGCCCAGTGCAGCCTTCGACAACGTCCAGGACTTTGTTGCCTCTGATATCGATTTTGGCATTGCCATTGCGCCGCTGAACACCGGTTTTATCATTCGGGACCGGCAACTGTGCCTGGTCACCGAGAACGACCTGTACCCCGGTTCCGCATCGGTCGCCCAGCGCCGTCGCCGGAAACAGGAACGCAGCAGCAACGTTGATGCCATGGTGCGCGACTTGTCCGAGCTGCGCGAAGGCGATCCGGTCGTTCATATGCAATACGGTATCGGGCGCTACCACGGCCTGGTCACCATGGATCTGGGTGAAGGCGATATCGAGTTATTGCATCTGCAATACTCAGGCAATAGCACGCTATACGTCCCGGTCTCGCAACTGCACGTGATCTCCCGCTATAGTGGCGCCGATCCTGAGCATGCGCCGCTGCACCAATTAGGTTCCGGACAATGGGACCGGGCCCGCAAGAAGGCCGCCAAGCAAATTCGTGATGCCGCAGCCGAGCTGCTGGCCCTGTATGCACT
>JBOIGK010000855.1:0-2414 GCA_050742695.1 Advenella sp.
CTCTCGATGATGCTTGCAATAATGGTCCATGCCAGTGCGGCGAACAGCAGGATAATGGCCACATGTACAGCTGCGCTGATGGTTGCGCGGCCCGATTCGGACGTGACCCAGGCAGACAGATCGAATGCATGCCATGCATCCAGCACAAATAGCACCACGATGATAAGCGTAATCGAACGCAGACCCTTGAGCGTTGCCGGAACATATGAATTGACGCGCGCTTCCAGCAATGGCAGCCGGGCCCGGATCTCATCGGATAACCGGATCGGGTGACTCAGAATGGCTGTCAGAATGGCTGAGACCAGCAGGCCAAGGGCAATGGCCACCAGGCTTTGTACCGTGGCGCGCGCCATAAATGGCAGGGCATCGACCGGATCCACCTGGCTTACAACGAGCAGAACGGTGAAATAGATAATGGCCAGAATATGCCAGACACGGGCGAGCAGGCGCAGCAACGTTGCAAAAAATGCTGTGGACGTCTGGTTGGCGCGTTCTACGATCCGTTCACGTATCAGGGCCCGGTTATTCCAGACCACCCGCAAGGCATAAATATACATGCCAAGCATGATGAGCAGGCCGACCAGATTGCCCAATGCCGCGGTAAATAGGGCTGTAACGACCGGTACGACAACCAGCATGCCGTAGCCGGTGATGCCAACCAGGCTGCACAGCCAGCCGTTCCAGTACATGGCAACTTCATCACGCATTGCGAACAGTCGCAGTTGCGGAAAGCGCGTTGCAAATACCGTGCGCACCAGCGCCCTGGCAATTTCAACGGCGACAAAGGCATTGACAAAGAGCGATTCGAATGTACCTACTGTTGCGTCGGGTTTCGCGACTGCCAGCGCAACGCTATATCCGACAACACCGGCCAGGGCAATGGCAGCGACATCGACAATGAGTGCGCCAATGACAGCTGCAATTTTTTTCAATGTTGCTGGCTGGGCCAGGCGCCGCCGCCCGAGGGCGGGTGCCGGTTGTCCGGCCCAGCGATTGATCAAGGAGAAAATACGAGCGGCCAGCAAGCGCAACAGGATAAAGGCGACGACCGTGGCTGCGATAACCAGTGCAAAATTGACTAGCGCCGATTTCCAGTCGGCCATACCGGCGGCACCCGTACTTTCACCGCGCGCCATGGCGCCGATTGCAGCCGCTGCATCGCCCACATCGTTCAGCAGTTTGGTCAGAAAAAATTGCGTGCTGTCGGCAACCCGGCGAGGCAAAGAATCGTCAAGGCTGCTGCCCGCCGAAGCGTTCGGTGCTTCGCCGGACAGCGCTTGCTGTGCAGCGGGCGCCTGCGCACGCAGTTGTTCTATGAGCTGCTTGCGCGTCTTTTCGTTTTCCAGCAAATCGGCCAGTTGCGCGGCAGAAGCAGGCGCGATGCCAGGTTCAGAAGAGGGGGGAGTCTGGGCGCCTGCCGTATTCAGATAAAGCAGTGCAGCGAGCAGCAGAAACAATGGGAGAAATAACCGGAGGATAAAGGTAGGTATAAGGGCGGGCAACGATCTGGCTGCCTGCGCGCCCGTTAATCTGGATATCTGCGACCCTGTCGCGAATCGTTCAAGCACTACGCTACCTCCTTGTCCAATAGGATTGCTCAGAGGCCGGCAGCCATGACATTCTTATTACACCTGCAATATGATGCGTGCTATTTACCGATATAAAACTACTGATATAACACGCTTGACAGGCATAGCTCGCAGGTATGCGGCACGCTGGCTCTGGGGAGACTATACGGTAACACGATTGCTATAGCGAATGAAAGCCGCAAGGCGGCTTACCGGACGATCCCTTGCCGGTCAGGGCTTGCGCAGGCCTAGCGTCCGCCGGCCAGATCAATAAACGACCCGGTCACATATGACGCATCATCAGACAATAGCCAGGCTATGGCCGATGCGACCTCTTCTGGCTGGCCGCCGCGCAGCATGGGGATCTGGCTGCTGATGCGATCAACCCGGCCGGGCTCGCCGCCATCCGCGTGGATATCTGTATAGATAAATCCCGGTCGCACACAATTGACCCGGATTCCCTGCGGGGCCAGTTCCAGCGACAGGCCGCGGGTGAATGTGTCAACTGCGCCCTTGGATGCAGCGTAATCCACATATTCGCCGGCAGATCCGGTGCGCGAAGCCACTGAGGAAACATTGACGATGGCGCCTCCAGGTTGCATGCGTTTTATCGCTTCCCTGCTGCACAGAAAATAACTGGTTACATTGGTGGAGAGCGTTTTGTTGATGCGCTCTGCATCCATTTCGGTCACTTTCATCTGCTTGAACAGCACGCCTACATTATTGACCAGATGGGTGACCGGGCCCAGCAGCTCGTCCAATTCAGCAAAGAGCCGCAACACTTGTTCTTCTTCGGAGACATCGGCGGCAATGGCAATACACGGGACTGAAAATTGCTCCTTGATC
>JBOIGK010000856.1:0-6293 GCA_050742695.1 Advenella sp.
GATTATCTGGTGCCCGAATTACAGCGTCGTGGCGCGTACAAGCGCCAATATGCCGACGGCGTGCTTCGCGAGAAGTTGCTCTCGGCAGGCCCGTACCGCACAACGGTTTCCCCTTAGTTTTTTGGAAGAAGAGAACGCTATGCCCCGTATTTCAGAACTCCCCGTCGATAGCCTGAGCCCAGCGCTTCAGGCGCTTTTTCCGCGCTATACCAGCAACGGCTCGCATTTTGCGGACCAATTCCAGGTACTGTCCCACGTGCAGCCCGCGGCCGAGCATCTGTTTGACATGCTGCTGACGCTCAAGCAGCAACAAAACATTCCGTCCCGCTATATAGAGCTGGCCATCGTAGTGGTGTCGCAACTGAATCGTTGTCTTTACTGCGTGGAAAATCACAATCCGCGCTTGCAGCTCGAGGGCCTGACTGTCGATGATCCTCAGGCACTGATCGATGGCACTGCCAAGGGCCAGTTGACCGATACGGATCAACTGGTGGTCGATTATGCGATTGCCGTCACACAGGCGGCAGAACGCATTCCCGAGGCGTTGTTTGATCGTCTGCGCCAGGTTTTTACCGAAGCCCAGATTGTTGAGTTGACCTTGCGCATCTCTCTTTGCGGTTTCTTTAACCGTTTCAACCAGGCCTTGCAGATTGGCGAAAGCAGTACAGCTGCACACCCGGTCTGATCCATTTCAATTGTAATTTGCACATCATGGCACCTCTTATGTTTCGTATTATCGGCCCCGGCCGTCGGCTTTTGTCCCGTTTCGCATTGGCATCGATAATGGGCGTCGCTGCCGTTTCGTCCATTGCGCCAGCCGTTGCGCAGGAGGCGCTGGCACCCATACGCATTGGCGTTCTTGTTCCGCTCAGTGGTGCCGGTGGTGCGTATGGGCCGGGCATGGCCGAGGCAGCAAAGCGCGCAGCCGAGTTCATTAACAGCGAAGCGGGTGGTGTGCTCAACGGGCGCAAGCTGGAGATTGTTGTTGCCGATAGCGAGACGAACCCGACTGCGGGTGTGGCCGCTGCCCGCAAGTTGCTTGATGTCAGCAAGGTGTCCGCCATTACTGGGTTGTGGAGCAGTTCCGTGGCTCTGGCGGTCAAGCCGCTCACGCTGGAGCGGGGCATTCCGTTGCTGGTGACCGGTACGGGTGACGAAGTCACCCAGGGCGACAATAAAGGACTGGTATGGCGATTCCAGGCCCGGGGCAGCGATTGGGGCAGGGTTTTTGCCCGCGCGGCCTATCACGACGGGGCTCGTACGGCCTCGGTCATGGTCCAGCAGGCGCCAGCCTGGACGATCATGGTGGATCCCTTTGTCACGGAGTTTCGTAAACTGGGCGGTAAGATCGTAGATGTTGTTTACTACAATCCGGGCCAGTCTTCCTATCGAGCCGAAGTGGAAAAGATTTTTGCCAAAGAACCCGATGCCGTGTTTTTGCCAAGTTATCTGCCTGAACTGTCCGCGATTGCGCGCGAGGTGTTCCGTAGTGGCTTTACCAGCAAAATCTATTCAAACTCATCGGCTGCGGATGCCGAAGGGGCGTTCATCAAGAATGTAGGCGCCGAGGTTGCCGAGGGTATTAATCATATCCAGTCGATCCCGCCTGCCGAATCAACAGCTTACAAAACCTTTTCGCAGCATACCAAAACGCCCGAGAATACGCTGGCCATATTCCCATCCAATATGTGGGATGAGGTCTCAGTGCTTGCGCTGGCCATGGAAAAGTCCGGCAGCGCCGACCCCGCTGTTTTCAGCAAATCCATTTTGGATGTGGTTAACGGCCCGGGCACGGTTGTCGAAAACCCGGTTGACGGACTCAAAGCCCTTCGCGCCGGCAAGCCAATCTCCTACAGCGGGGCAGGAGCGCAATTTAAGTTTACGCCGACCGGGGACCAGTTGCATCGGTCCTACGGCCGTTTCATTATCAAGGATGGCGCCAACCACCAGCAGGGATTGATAGAGTGAGTGAAGCTGCGCGCTCGGGTACGCAAGTGCCTGCTGGCCTGTACGCCAGGGATATCCAGCTGTCTTATGGTGGATTGAAGGTATTGAAGGGCGTTTCGATCAGTATCGAACGCGGTCAGATTACCGGGATCGTCGGGCCTAACGGCGCAGGGAAATCTTCGCTGTTCAATGTGCTGGCGGGCAACGCCGCACCGGATCACGGTCGTGTCTGCCTAGGCTCGCAAGACATTACCCGGCTTGCCGTGCATGATCGCGCCCGTGCCGGCATTGCACGCACCTTTCAGCTGGCGCGCGAACTCGACAGCCTGACGGTGCTTGAAAATCTGCTGCTGGCCTGGCCTGACCAGGCGGGCGACACCTTGTGGCGCACATTTTTGCAGCGCGATGGCATCCGGAAAACGCAGGAGCAGGCCGTTGAGCATGCACTAGCCCTGCTGGAGCGCACGCGGCTGACGCGGTTAGCCGATAGCCAGGCAGGGGGCCTGTCCGGCGGTCAGAAAAAACTGCTTGAACTGTGCCGCGCGCTCATGCTGAACGCGCCCATTATCCTGCTGGATGAACCCGCGGCTGGCGTAAACCCGGCCTTGATGGACGAACTGGCCGGTTTCATCAGCGAACTGCGTGATGAGGGAAAGACGTTTGCTGTTGTTGAACATAATATGGATCTGATTGCCACCCTGTGCGATACCGTGTATGTGCTGGCTGACGGCGCGGTGCTGACACAGGGCACCTTTGCCGAAGTCGTTGCCGACAGCCGGGTACAGGATGCCTACCTTGGAGTGACGCTATGACCGCCGCGTTAACCGTGTCGGGTTTGCAGGCAGGGTATGGCGGCAAGCCTGTCCTGCACGGGGTGGATCTGACCGTAGCCCAGGGGAGTGCGCTGACGATTGTCGGGCCCAATGGATCGGGCAAATCTACTTTGCTCAAAGCCATCGCCGGCCAGATTCCGGCACAGGCAGGCACGATAAAAATGGGCGAGGTCGACCTGACGCGAATGAGCGCGCAGGCGCGCACGCGCGCGGGCCTGGTCTTTGTTCCGCAGGAAGGGAATGTTTTTCGGAATATGACTGTCCGGGAAAATTTGCGTCTTGGCTGGGATTTTCATCATCATGGACCAGCGGGCAGATTGGCGCCCAAATTGGACGAGGTCCTGCAATTATTCCCCGAGATCAAGCCCCATCTGCAAACGTCGGCAGGGTTTCTTAGCGGTGGGCAGCGCCAGATGGTTGCTGTGGCCAGCGCCATGATGCTTGACCCGCGCGTCCTGGTGCTGGATGAGCCTTCGGCTGGGTTATCGCCGCGCAACGCGCGACTGCTGTTTGACATTATCGACCGTATTCGCCGGACCGGCCTGACCTTGCTGATGATTGAGCAAAACGTACAGTTGGGCCTGTCGGTGGCAGAGCAGGGGCTTGTTCTGGTCATGGGGCGCGTCCGGCATCGTGCGCCGGCAAGCGAACTGGCGCAGGATAAATCGCTGGCAGCGCTTTTCCTGGGTGCATCCGGTTCCCATGATGCGCATTCCCCCGACGTTTTTTGATTGAGTGACCATGCAAATTCTATTTAATGGACTGATTACCGGCATGCTGGTTGCTTTGCCTGCCCTGGCGGTCGCGTTGACCTTCAGTGTCTTGCGGTTTGCCAACTTTGCTATTGGCGCGATGATCACCAGCGGCGCTTACCTGGCATATGCATTCAATGTGGTGCTGGGCTTGCCACTTTGGCTATCGGGCATCATCGCCGTGCTGCTGTCCGCAGCTCTGGCAGTCATGGTGGACCTGCTGGCGTTTCGGCCACTGAGAAATCGTTCGGCGGTCACCCTCATGGTGGCTTCCATGGGCGTTTCATTTATTCTGGAAAATATCATCCGGTTCGTTGCCGGCAATACTTCGGTCGGCTATGACGTGGCATTGTCGCGTCCGTGGCGATGGGCGGGGCTGCGCATCAATGTCGAACAGGTACAGACGCTGGGCATCTGCCTGTTGGTGCTGCTGTCTATCTGGATGCTTTTTCGATGGTCCCGGCTAGGTCGGGCGATGCGCGCCGTGGCCGATAATGCGGCGCTGGCGGCTTCCCGCGGCGTCTCGCAGCAGTATGTCATTTCCATTACCTGGGCCCTGGCTGGCGGGTTGGCCGCCCTGTCGGGCATGTTGATCGGGCTGGATGCCACAGTGGATCCGCAAATGGGCTGGACCTATGCCTTGCCTGCGTTTGCTGCCGCGATCCTGGGTGGGCTGACGCATCCGTTGGCCGCCATTCCGGGGGCGCTGGTGATGGGCGTGTTGTCCGAAGCTGCCACGCTGGTGCTGCCTTCGCACTATCGTTCTCTGGTGGCCTTTGTCGTCATGAGTGTGTTACTGGCATTGCGCCCGGCAGGATTGTTTGGCAAGCGCTGGCTTACCCGATAGGAAAATTATTTCATGACAGCATACCTTCTCTCGCTGGTCGCATTGGCGATGATGGCCGGCATTACCGGCCTGGCCCTCAACATACAATGGGGCATGGCTGGCCTGGTCAACTTCGGGCTTTTCGGTTTCTATATGATTGGCGCGTATGCGTGCGCGCTGCTCACCACCCAACTGGGATGGTCTCCCTGGCTGGCCATGCCTGTCACGATTATTCTGACGGTCGCGGTAAGCGCCCTGGTGTGTCTGATTTCTGTGCGCCTGGCGGATGATTATTTTGCCATCGTGACGCTGGCCTTCGCAGAAAGCGTCAAGCTGCTGATCAACAATGAAGAATGGCTGACACGGGGCAGCATTGGCATCCCGAATATTCCGCGACCGGTTGCGAGCGATACCGGCTTGTTGGTGCTGGCCGCCGTGATGCTGCTGGTGGTTTTTGTTGTTTTTGAGATTATCGCCCGCTCACCGCTGGGTCGTACTGCCCGCGCCTTGCGCGATGATCCGCTGGTGGCGCAAAGTGTCGGCAAAAATGTCCTGGGCGTACGGTTGCGTTTTTTCGCCCTGGGTGGCGCGGCGCTTGGCGTTGCCGGTTGCCTGCACGCTTTTTATTATCGATATATTGATCCGTCGCAATTTAGTGTCGCCATGACGGCTTCTGCGTTCATGCTGGTCATTCTGGCTGGGCGCGGCAGCCATCGCGGTGTGCTCCTGAGCAGCCTGACCGTCGTATTGTTGCTGGAAGGTACGCGTTTTCTGGACGATTACATTTCCTGGCTGGCGCCGCATCAGTTGGCAGCCCTCAGATTGATTCTGATCGGGCTGATCCTGATTCTGTTGCTGATTTTCAAGCCCCAGGGGTTTGCCAGGGAATACCGGTTTATGCGGAATCGGTGAGGGGCCTTCACATAGGGCAATGCCGGTGGTTTGCCCTTTGGAAGTGCCAGGTGCCCCGTTAAGGCGCGATCCAGATATTTTTTAACGATGAAATCGCAGCATCGGGTTCGGCGCCCACCCCATGCAATGCATTGCTGTACAGTGTGAAGTGCTGGATTTCGAACAGGGGCAGCACCGGCAGCTCTTGCATTCCAATGCGTTGCAGGGCGTGAAATAGTTGGAACCGTTCCTGCGGATTATTGGAAGTCTGTATCCTTTCTATGATGTTATCGGCCTTGGGGTTTGAGTAATTCGACGCGTTGGTCCAGGGTACGCCTTTGGCGATGCTTTTGGACCAGTAATGGCGAATGCCGCCAATTTGCGGGTCCAGATAGGGGGAAATCTGTCCGGTATTGATATCAAAGTCGTAATTTGTATAGATACGTTTGATAAAGGTCGGCAGATCCTGGTTACGCACGGTCACCTCAACACCGACCGCTTTCAATTTCTGCCGCAAATATTCCGAGTGAAATTTATACGCTTCATTGAAAGGCTGATAATCCAGCTTCAGGGAAAAGCGAACGCCGTTTTCCTTGCGTGGGTAACCTGCTTCGTCCAGCAGCGCTTCGGCGCGTTGCGGATCAAATGGGTATTGGGGCACGTTCTTTGTTGTATAGAAATCTGTCAGGCTGGACGGAATCATGCCTGTGGCGGGTTTGCCAAAGCCGTACCACACCGTTTTGATCAGGTCTTTTACATCAATGGCGTGGGCTATCGCCTGGCGAACCTTCAGATGATTGAGAATGGGGTTGCGCAGATTGAATTCCAGAAATACGTTCTGGGCCTGCCAGCTGAATCCGTCCGTGGTGACTTTCAGGTTGCCGGTTTGCTCAAGACGCTTTACATCTGAATGGGGCACGGCGTCGTAAGGCGCATACTGCACCTCACCTGTCTCCAACGCTACCGCGCGTGAGCCTGCATCTGGGATGATGCGAAAAATCAATGTGTCCAGATAGGGTTTGCCGCTATCCCAGTAATCGGGGT
>JBOIGK010000857.1:0-2906 GCA_050742695.1 Advenella sp.
GTCCTCTCTTGCCTGTCTTACTTGCTTGCGTATTTCCTGTACGTTTTTGTACCCCAGCCGTTTAACCAGTCGCGTGGCAGCGGCATTCGATGTTTTGGCACGCTGCACCACTTCTGACATGGCATGAGTGGCCAGCACGCCTGGGAAATCCAGCAGAAGATCGGCCAGCAATCGCTCACTGTGTGGCAACGTTTCATAGATCTCTTTCAAACGGTCTTCGACGGGAAACGTCACAGTATTGTCCTTTACATTATTGCATTCATCTTGAAAAAGATGTCTGACCGCAACGGGTCTACGCACAAACATTACTGGATTTTATCAGTTTAGTCACTTTGAGTGTCCTGCAATTATAAGTGGATATACGGCGCCATTTTTCTTCCTGCAGAACATGCAGCCCACGTTCCTGGTCTTGATCACCCGAACCCTGCCCTTGACGCTTGCATTGGCAGGCTTGGGCAATGCATTGACTATTTAAACGTAATATCGCGATTGACATTTTTGTAGAGCAGATAGCTCGCTTTTGACCAACCAGTTGCATAGAAAAACTGCGGGCAATAGGGTGCCATATAAATAAAGTCACCAGCCCAGCATTCATGCCAGTCGTTCTGAAGCAGATACATCCCCTGCCCTTCGAGCATATACAAGCCGTGTTCCATCACATGAGTTTCAACCATCGGAAAATAATTACCCGGCTCGAAACTCAGAATATTGATGGCAAAGTCAAAAGCCGGGTCTGAATCAGGCAACAGGTGCTGCCAGGTCCTGCCCTTTGTGTGTTTGTTTTGCTTGTCCACCGTATCCTGATGAGAGACCAGCGGCGCTGGCGGCGATACGTCATCCAGGGCCTCATAGGGTTTTCTGAGCCACACTACGCTGGTAATGTCACTGTCCTCGTTATACAAACGATACCCTGTTCCTGGAGGAACATAAGCGAAGCCACCAGCAGGCAAACTATGCACGGTATCGCCCAATGCCAGTCGGGCAATGCCAGATACTACATAAAAAAATGCCTGCATGCCATCATTGCGAAGACAATTCATCCCGCCCCCCTCACGCATGTCCAGAAGGATCTGTACAAAACCTGCTCCCAGCGCAGGGGTGGCCTGAATGCTGATTGTTGTGTCACTAATGCCCGGAATCCGGCTTTCAAGAATGCCCTCAGGAGGAAAGACAGCGTAGTGAGTGGTCAGCGCGGTGCGATGATGGGCAAATACACCGGGCGGTTGAATCTGTTTTTTTGACATGAAAAATTGATTCCTGGTAAGTAAATTGCGAAAGACAATAAATTCAGACGACAACTGCGAGTGCCAGCAATGTCCGATAAAGTACGTTCGCGCCTGCGGCGCAATCTTGCGGCGTACTCCATTCCGCTGGATTGTGACTGATGCCGTCGCGGGAGCGAACAAAAATCATTCCCATCGGGCAAAAGTTATGAAACGATCCTGAGTCATGACCAGCCCCGCTGGGCAAGATGAAGACTTGCAACTGCTGCTGCTGGCAAGCTAATTTGATTTGCTCCTGTATTTGCTCGGAACATGGCTTGGCGCCACCACGACCATAAATCTGAATATCGAAATCGACCAATCGGCTTTGGCAAATCTGTTTTGCCTGATTGATTATGTGGTCCAGGACACGGTCTCGAACCTGTTCATCAATATCTCGGCAATCGAGCGAAAATACTACGCTACCGGCAATAACATTGACGGCGCCCGGGCTCACAACAACGGATCCAACAGTGGCCACGGTTGTGCCGGTGCTCAAAGCTTCGCGCTCTATCATATGAATCACTGCAGCTGCAGCTGCCATGGGGTCACGACGCATAGTCATTGGTGTTGTTCCAGCGTGACGGGCTTGTCCGGTAATTGTCACTACGCTGCGGGATGACGCGCAGATCCCCGTGACGATGCCTACCGGGTATCCTTCATTTTCGAGAACGTTTCCCTGCTCTATATGTAGCTCAACATGCGCCTTGACAGACGCCGGGGATCGGGCGGCAAGACCCACCGAGTCAGGATCGATACCGAGCGCCTGAAGGGCCTGGGATACGGAAACCCCATCGCGATCCACTCTGCGCAACTTCTCAGGGTCATGTTGACCGGTCATAATGCGCGATCCGCTATATCCGCTGGTAAAACGGCAACCTTCTTCGTCACGATATGCACATACTTCGATGGAATGCGCTGTCAGGATATTGCGCTCGTTCATCGATTGCACTGCCTCAATGGCACCGATAATGCCAAGCGCACCGTCAAATATGCCCCCCTCTACGATTGTGTCTGAATGAGATCCGGTCAATACCACCGGGGCTGCGGCATCGCGCCCTTGCTTGGTGCCGATCAGGTTGCCCGCGGCATCGGTTCTCACCTGCATGCCGGCCTCTTTCATGAACTCGGACAAAAGTGCGATTCCCTGCTGATCTTTTTCGGTCAGCGCCAGCCGTGTCACCCCGCCACTGCCGGTCTTGCCTATCTCGGATAAATGTAAAAGGCGATTGAAAAGACGTTGTTGATTGATCAATATGCGCTCCTGATGTGATTTATTTCAAGAGCGGCTTTTATTCGTCGCTCTGCCTCGCAGGTCTTGGTTTTTCAATGGCCTGGCTGCGGCTTTCTTTTAATTTCCTCTAGAAGGACATCCTTGGTAGATGGGGGTGAATACTGGACGCGATCGGTGTTAATGCCCGTAAAATAGCGTTCGTTATAAATATAGATATACGGCAAGTCATCTGCCAGAATCTGCTGTGCTTCTATGTACGACTGACTCCGTTTTCCCGGATCGACCATCGTCATCGCCTGGTCAAGCAACACATCCAGTTTTGGATTCCGGTATCCCAGTCGTTTGTAATACGCCTTTGAATTCAAGGCATTCAATGGTAAAAACGGGTCATACATACTATTGCCGTATCC
>JBOIGK010000858.1:0-6461 GCA_050742695.1 Advenella sp.
ATTTATTCTCTATATATTAAAGGTTTTCTATGTCCGCTCCCCGCGTTGGCTTTGTCAGTCTGGGCTGCCCGAAGGCACTCGTTGACTCTGAACGCATCCTGACCCAGTTGCGCACTGAAGGTTATGATATTTCTCCCTCCTATGAAGGCGCCGACGTGGTCGTGGTCAACACCTGTGGCTTCATCGACAGCGCCAAGGCCGAATCGCTTGACGCAATCGGTGAGGCCATCTCAGCAAATGGCAAGGTGATCGTGACCGGCTGTATGGGCGTAGAGGAACAGATCATTCGCCAGGTCCATCCTCGCGTGCTGTCCGTGACCGGTCCCCAGCAATACGAAGAAGTGGTCCGTGCCGTCCATGAAGCGGCCCCCCCTTCGATCGACCATGATCCCTATGTCGACCTGGTGCCGCCACAAGGTATCAAGCTGACGCCCAGGCATTATGCCTATTTGAAGATCTCCGAAGGCTGCAACCATCGCTGCAGCTTCTGTATTATCCCGTCCATGCGCGGCGACCTGGTCAGCCGCCCGGTGGGCGACGTGCTGCAAGAAGCGCAACGCCTGGCCAATGCGGGCGTCAAAGAACTGCTGGTCATTTCGCAAGATACCAGCGCCTACGGCGTAGACATCAAATACCGTAGCGGTTTCTGGAACGGGCGCCCGGTGCGCACACGCATGACCGAACTATGCGAGGCCCTGTCTGAATTGGGTATCTGGGTGCGTCTGCATTACGTCTATCCATATCCCAGCGTTGATGAAGTGATCCCGCTGATGGCCCAAGGCAAAATCCTGCCGTATCTTGATATCCCGTTTCAGCACGCCAGTCCCAGGATCCTTAAGGCAATGAAACGCCCTGCCTTTGAAGACCGCACGCTGGCGCGCATTCACAAATGGCGCGAAACCTGTCCCGACCTGACCATCCGCTCGACCGATATTGTGGGGTTCCCTGGCGAAACAGAGGAAGATTTCCAGTATCTGCTTAACTGGATGACAGAAGCACAACTGGATCGCGTGGGCTGTTTCCAGTACTCACCAGTAGAGGGTGCGCCCGCCAACGCATTGGGCGACCATGTGCCCGATGACGTTAAGCAGGATCGCTGGGAGCGCTTCATGGCTCACCAGCAGGGTATTTCCACCGCCCGACTGGCGCGCAAGGTGGGACGTGACATTGACGTTCTGATCGACGAAATCGATGAGGATGGCGATGCCGTGGGCCGCTCTCACGCAGATGCGCCGGAGATCGACGGCTGTGTGTTTATCAGCAGCGCTGAAAAACTGCAGCCTGGCCAGATTGTGCGCTGTACCGTGACAGACAGCAACGAATACGATCTGTGGGCAGATCATAAACCACTATCATGATTGTGATTTACCGATGAAGTCTCTGCCTTATCAGTTGCTGGCTTTTGACTTTGATGGCACGCTGGCCGATACCCTGCCGTGGTTTGATACGGTGCTGGCCAGCGTGGCGCAAAAATACGGGTTCCGTAACCCGGCCGAAGACGAGAAGGAACAATTGCGCCACCGTGATGTGCGCCATATTCTGAGCACACTGGATATTCCGTTCTGGAAAGCGCCCGCCATTCTGATGGAATTTCGCCAGCGCATGCAGGAGGCCTCGCCGGATGTACATCTGTTTGAAGGCATTGAGCAGGTCCTGGCTGCGCTCAAGCACGCCGGCTACCAGATCGCCGTCCTGAGCTCGAACAGTGAAGTCAATGTGCGCCGCACGTTGGGCAGGGCAACCGAATTCATCGACCAGTATCGTTGCGGCAGCGACCTGTTTGGCAAAGCATCCAGGCTCAAGACCCTGTACCGCCAGACCGGCTGCACGCCCGAAACCTGTTTGCTGATCGGTGATGAAATCCGCGACATCGACGCCGCGCGCGAATCGGGCTGTCATGCCGCCAGCGTGGCCTGGGGCTATAACCATCCCGAGGTGCTGTCTGCAAAAGGTCCACAGTTTCTGTTTTGCACGCCGGATGATATCCGGGCCCAATTGCTGCCAGCTTAACAGGCCGATAACGGGCCCGAAGCTGGCCACAGCGGCGCCACAACACGGTGCATGTTCCATGCGCGCGCACCGCTTGCCGGGCCAAACCGGGCAAGGCCCGGGGGGGTCAGCCCTGTGGCAGCTTCCACCCGGTGACAAATACCGAGACAGGTTGACGCTTGCCGCCCGCTTTCTGCAATTGCAATAGTCGCAGTGTGCCATTACCAGTAGCAATATCAATGCCCTCGGGCGTCACAGCCAGCACCTGCCCGGGCGCTGCCGAAGCAGATGCCCCTGTGGCATCTGCCTCAAGCGCACGAGCATCCCACACCTTGACCGGGCTATCGAGTCCCGGCAGCAGCACGCTTGCCCCCGGCGCAGGGTTAAATGCGCGAACACGGCGCGCCAGCGTAACGGCATCCTCTGACAAATCCAGTGCCGCTTCGCGCTTATCCAGTTTGGCGGCATACGTGACGCCAGCCTGTGGTTGCGCTCTTGAGTGCAGCACTCTGTCTTTATCCAATGCCTGCAGCGCCGCGACAATTTGTCGTGCCCCCATGACGGCCAGTTCATCGTGCAGTTGCGCTGCATTCTGGTCCCCAATGGGAAGGGTTTCGCTGGCGATGACATTGCCTGTGTCCAGGCCAGCATCCATCTGCATGATTGCAATACCGGTCTGGCTGTCGCCGGCTTCGATCGCCCGTTGAATGGGCGCCGCACCGCGCCAGCGCGGCAACAGGCTGGCATGGATATTCAGACAGCCATAGCGAGGCAGATCCAGCACCCACTGCGGCAGGATCAAACCGTAGGCGGCCACCACCATGACATCGGGCTGCAGCGCTTGCAGCGTCTGGCGGGCACTGGCGGCCTCTTCGGGATACTTGCCATCCAGGCGCAGACTGACAGGCTGAATCACCGGGATATTGTGTGCAACCGCCTGCTGCTTGACCGGACTGGGCGTCAGCTTCATTCCCCGGCCCGCGGGACGATCGGGCTGCGTCATGACCAAGGGCACCGAAAACCCCGCCTGCAGAATCGCTGCCAGCGCCTGGCGCGCAAATTCGGGCGTTCCCGCAAAAACAACATTCAGCATAATCTTGATACTTGGAAAGTGATGGACAATTGAGTAGCATACCTTAAAGACGCTTTTATTTTCAGCCCCAACCGACATGACCCATCAACATGATCATTCTGCGGTACCTGTGCGCCGGCTTGCCTCCTACCAGGCATCAGAACCTGGAGCAGAAAGCGAACGCTCGCAGGTAGCCCGGCGCAGCACCTGGATCAGCGTCGCCGTCAATATCATCCTTGTGATATTCCAGATCATTGTGGGTGTGTTCGCCCACTCACAGGCATTGATTGCAGACGCCATTCATTCGCTGTCCGACATTCTCTCCGATTTTGTCGTGCTGTTCGCCAACCGCCATGCCGCCAGGGCGGCCGATGCCGGCCACCCTTTTGGGCACCGCCGTTTTGAGACTATCGCATCGCTGGCCATCGGACTGATCATGCTTGGCGTGGGGTTGGCCATGGTATGGAGCGCAGGGCTGCGTCTGACCAATCCGTCAGCGATCGCCACCGTGCATCTGAGCGCGCTGTTTGTCGCCGTCAGCGTGCTCATGGCCAAGGAACTGCTGTTTCGCTATATGTTGCGCCAAGCACAGCGCGTGCGCTCTGCCCTGCTGGTCGCCAATGCCTGGCATGCGCGCTCGGATGCAGCGTCATCGCTGGTTGTCGGCATCGGGATTCTGGCAAACATTGCCGGGTTCCCCATGGCCGATCCGCTTGCCGCGCTGCTGGTGGGCGCCATGATTGCACGCATGGGCGGCAAGTTTTCACTCCAGGCGCTGAGCGATCTTGCCGATCACGCTGTGGACGATGAAATCGAACAGCAGATCCGCCAGGCCTTGCACGACACGCCCGGCCTGCTGGGATTTCATGATCTGAAGACGCGCAAGAGCGGCGATATGATACTGGTCGAAGTTCATCTTGAATTCCCGTCGGACATGACCATCCTGGCGGCGCATGAAATTTCCGAGCTGGCCTGCGCGCGTATTATGCAGATCGATGATATTTTGCAGGTGACGACGCATTTTGATCCGGTGACGGTCGCCGCCGCGGACACTGACCGCGAGGTCAGTAAATAAGAGATGCTGAATCTCTGATGACGCGTACACATTGAGCGGCGGCGTTGACCGATGCGTTGCAGCCAACGGGAGCAACGCCCGCAGGCATTGCCTGCCCGGACCTGTCACGCATCACACTTTGCGGTTTTTGAACGCCAGCGAAATTTTTGCAAACGCCACCTGCAAATCCTGTGTACCGCCCTGAAACACCACGGGTTTGCCTTTTTTTGTGAAGACCACCAGCCGCTTGGACGCGAGCATCGGCACAAACTTGGCGAAAGTCACGTCTTCCCAGGCCACTTCACGACGGGTCAGCCAGCTTTGCCGCAAACCCTGTACATCTATGGTGGTGACAGAGGTCTGCATATAGCGAGTCGTGACGGCAAGCGCCAGGAACACAACCAGCAGAATCAGACCCGTCATGGAAAACAGTACCTGTACCCCGGCCTTGTTGAAAGCCACAAGCGACTGCAATACGATAAGACCCAGAATAACCCAGGCGACTGTTTTCACCCAGGCGGGCCATGCCTGCCCGCGAATGGGCAAGGGTTCGATCGAAGCGAGCAACTGGTCGCGCTCGGACTCGGAAAGCGGCAGAAAATTGATAACCATATGTGCGCTTACGCCGCCTGTCGTTTGGTAATAATTGCCTTGCCGGCACGACTGGAATTGACGCGCTGCAGGTAATCGGAGATCCACTGGCCGGTGCTGATGACCTGATCCAGGTCGATACCGGTTTCGATATCCATGCCATGCAGCATGTACAGTACGTCTTCAGTAGCGACATTGCCGGTCGCGCCCTTGGCATAGGGGCAGCCGCCCAGACCGGCTGCAGACGAATGCACAATGGCAATACCCGCTTCGAGCGCGGCCAGAATATTGGCCAGCGCCATGCCATAGGTATCGTGAAAATGCGCAGACAATATGGCAGGATCGGCCACCGCCGATACGGCGTTCATGACTGCTGTCACCTTGCGCGGCGTGCCCACCCCAATCGTGTCGGCAATATCTATTTCGTGACAACCCAGTGCCAGCATGCGCTTGACGACATCGGCTACCGCAGCCGGCGCGATCTCGCCCTCATACGGACAGCCCAGCGCACAGCTGATGCTCGCACGCACGCGCAGGCCGGCATCTTTGGCCGCACTGGCCACCGGCTCGAAACGCGCAATGGATTCGGCAATGGAGCAATTGATGTTGCGCTGAGAAAAGGATTCACTGGCTGCGCCAAAGATCACCACCTCGTCGGCGCCGGCGGCAAGCGCCCCATCGAATCCTTTAAGATTCGGTGTTAGAACGGAATAAATGGTGCCTGGCCGGCGCTCGATGGCAGCCATGACATCTGCGCCATCGGCCATTTGCGGCACCCACTTGGGCGACACGAACGAGGCTGCTTCGACATTCTGAAAGCCGGCAGCCGACAGGCGATTGATCAGCTCGACTTTAATATCGGTTGGAACAAATTGTTTTTCATTCTGCAGGCCATCGCGAGGCCCCACTTCAACTACTTTTACGCGTTCCGCAATTGCCATGACTATCTCCGATCAGGCCTGATTCTGTTTTTGGTAATGCAGCTCGAGCATACGAGCCAGTTCCTTCAGATGATTGCCAATAAAGGTAAGCGTGGTTTCGTCGGTAATCTTGCCGCCTTCGCCTTCAGTCTTGTTCTGTACTGTGCCGACCATGATTTCGGGCCGATTGACCAGATGTATATTCATCGCAACCAGGATCTGGCGCAGGTGATACTGCATTCTGGCCCCGCCGATGGCGCCGCCCGAGGCCGAAATGATGGAGCCCACCTTGTTGTCAAACGGTAGCGGACGCAGGCGTGATACCCAGTCAATCGCGTTTTTGAGCACACCGGGTACCGAATAGTTATATTCAGGTGTCACAAAGATCAGGCCATCGGCGGCAACAATGGCGTCGGCAAACGCCTGGACTTCCCTGGGAAATCCGGCATCCTGCACGTCCTGGTTATAGTGAGGCAGCGTGCCAATGGAAGGAGCGTAAACCAGTTCCAGATTATCCGGCGCCAGGTCAGTCAGTTGCCGGGCGATCGCGGCATTATAGGATTTTTCGCGAAGACTGCCGATGATGATCAGAACGTTGAACTTGGTGCTCATTAAGTGCTCCTGTTTGGGCTTTGATATGAATGGAACCTGGCTGGCGCATCGTTGCCAACGCGCCTGTTGGGAGGCTCTGCTGCGGTGACAATTGCCGACACTGAAATCCCGGACGAACACCGCGATGACAGCTGTGACGCCATCGACTTTGCTGTGTTGTTTATTGTAAGTGATTCGCCCGTTGCAGATAGCGTCCGTCGGGCAGGCGAACGATTTTACCGGC
>JBOIGK010000859.1:0-6965 GCA_050742695.1 Advenella sp.
TGGATCCCAATAGCATCATGTCCGGAGCGCATCAGGACAGGCCTGCCATCGGCCAGCACGGTTGCAACCCACTGTTGTGATTGCCTGGCCTAGCCGTTGCCATATGCAGCGCTTTCTGTTCGCATTAACCAGCTACGACCCTTTGCTTGGGGCTTCTTAAAGCCAGTGCCGCAATGCCGGTTGCGACAAGATTAGCGATGGCGCTGGTCAGAATAGGTACGGTATAGCTGTTGCTAACATCGAAGATGAAGCCGGCCGCCACTGGGCCAATGAGCGTGCCAACCGCAACGCTGGTATAAAGAATGCCGATAATGCTGCCCACATGACGTCCGCCAAAGTGATCCGTGACAACCGCAGGCAATATCGCCACCCATCCCCCGTAAAAGATACCGAATATCAATGCAAAAGCGGCAAGCGACCAAAAGCTTGTCGCCATAGCCCAGATGGCGAGCGCCAATGCCATACCCGCAAACATCATCAGTAAAAAAAACTGTCGACCGATCCGATCCGCAAGATCGGCCAGAAAGAACCTGCCGAGCGTGCTGCCAACCCCAATAGCGCCAAGAAGCAATACAGCGGCAGAATAATCAATATGATGATCCAGGGCATACGGGACCAGATGAACAAACGGGACGAACACACCAAATGAACAAATCAGGCATGCGGCGTACAGTCCAATGAATTGCCGCGATCGTATCGCCTGCCCTGCCGAAACGCCAGCGACAATGACCACGGGATCAGCGATTGCGGGCGCCGCCCCATCCGGTCCGGTTCCCTTGCTGCGGGGATCGTTGACAATAAAACATGCCGTCCCGATGCCTAACGAAGTGACGATCGCAGCAAGCACCAAATAAGCGCCACGCCATCCCAGAATATCGATCAGCCAGGACGCCAGCGGCGGCATCACCAATGTCCCCACACCAATGCCACTGACCGCAATGCCTGAAGCAAAGCCGCGGCGCTTCAGAAACCAACGCTGCACGGCGCCGATGACTGGAACATACGCGCATCCCACGCCCAGACCGATACCCAGCCCATAAGCCAAATAAACCTCGACAATGGTACGCGCAACGCTGGCCAGCGCAAGCCCCGCACCCACGAGCGCCATGCCAAGTATGGCCAGGCTGCGTGCGCCCCAGCGGTCTGCAAGTGGCCCACTGACAACACCCAGGGCAAAGTAGAGAAACCCGGCCAGCGAAAAGACAAGCGAGACAGCGCCACGTGACGCACCAAAATCATGCTGCAATGACGGCACAAATGCACTGAACGTATAGGCGCTGCCAAAACCTACAAAGGTGACTGCAAACGCAGCAGCGACCACCACCCAGCCGTAAAACCACTGACATTTCATCGGTTTCTGATTCATCTTATGCCACCGGATGTCGAAGATGCCAGTCTGTGATGCTTTGAAACGCCGCAGCGGCACGAACCAGCATGGTTTCATCCAGATGTCCGGCAACCAGCTGAATGCCTATCGGCATGCTCGCCTGCGTAAAACCCGCAGGCATGGCCAGCGTCGGATGGCCGGACATATCGAATGGACAGGTGTAGCGCTGTAGCATCGCGACCAGGCCGGGTTGTTCGCCCAGGGTATTGACCTGGGCAAGCGTCAAGGGCGCGAACGGCTGGACTGGCGTCAGAAGTACATCGACCGCGTCAAACAGATGCGCGACGCGACCACGAAATGCCATCCGCCTGAGCAGGATTTGCTGATACTCTGATGCGGACAGTGCACGCCCGGCTTCAATGACCGAGGCCAGAATACTGCCATACGCTTGCTTGTGTGCCGAGTACATTGCTTTGTGCGCAACGGCAGCCTCGATCGCACAATTGGGCACCCAGTCGGCAACAATCTGAGCGACATCAGGAAAGTCGATCGGGATAATTTGTGCGCCCAGTCCTGCAAATGTCCGGGTTGCCTCGGCAAGTGCAGCCTGGGTAACGCTGTCCACGCCCTCACTGTTCCAGGCACGGTCAACGCCAAGGCGCAGGCCACGCAGGTTACCTCCGATAGCCGCAAGATAATCCGGCACCGGCGCCAGCAGGGTCGTGGGATCCTTCGGATCGCTACCGGCAATTACTCCAAGCAATATACCTGCATCCACCGCGCTGCGCGCCATCGTCCCTACGTGATCCAGCGAGGCTGCCAGTTCGATCACGCCGTGGCGACTGACCCGGCCCCAGGTCGGTTTCAGGCCGGTACCGCCGTTGGCCGCCGCGGGCCAGCGAATAGAGCCGCCGGTATCTGATGCGACTGAGCCGTACCCCAGGCCGGCCGCTATTGCCACACCGGAGCCGCTGGAGGAAATACCGGGCCAATAACTGGCATTCCAGGGATTTCGAGGTGGCGTGATCGATGGATGATGGTCCGAATACGCACCTTCAGTCAGTTGCGATTTGCCCAGCAAAACTGCGCCGGCTTTTTTCAAACGCTGCACCACCGTCGCGTCTTCGGCAGCCACCGGGTACATGCCGGTCTTCATCCCCGCCCCCGTAGGAAAGCCCTGAATCTGAAACAAGTCCTTGACCAGGATCGGCACTCCGTGCAGCGGCCCGCGTGCATATCCTGAGCACATCTCTGTGTCTGCCGCCGCTGCCTGCTCTCGCGCAGTCTCAGCCATGACCAGTGCATAGCTGCACAACTGGCCGTCGAGCCCGGCAATGCGATCCAGGAGCAATTGCGTTACTTCCTGCGACGAGACCTCCCGGTTGCGAATGAGCGTTGCGGTTTGCGCCAGCCCAAGATAATGTACAGCGGTTGTTTTGGCGGTCAATTCAAGTCCCCATGCAGGCCTTAACAAATAGTTAAGTTTATAGATATCAAAAATAGCCCTGAATAATCAGCTGCTGATGCTATTTGTTGCTAATATACACCTTAGGTTCTGCCGTAAACAAACCATATTATTTATCAATTTACTTTAGATAATCTAAAATGAATTATCGCCAACTTCCACCCTTGAATGCGCTGCGGGCGTTCGAATGTGCTGCGCGCCATCTCTCGGTAAAGATCGCTGCCGAAGAGCTGTGCGTCACATCGGGCGCGGTCAGTCAAATGATCAAGTTGCTGGAAGAACATCTGGGCGTAAAGCTTTTTAAGCGGATGAACCGGCGCATTCTACTGACCCAGGCCGGACAAGACTATCTGCCAGCAATCCGCAATGCTTTTCGTCTGATTGCCGAAGCATCAAGACACGCCACCATGTCCGCAAGCGCCGGCATCCTGACGTTGAGCGTTACGCCGTTTTTTGCCTCGGCCTGGTTGATTCCACGACTCAATTCATTTGGCCAGGCCCACCCCGATATCGATCTACAGGTACTCACTGGCAACGCGCTGGTGGATTTTTCCCATGACAATGTTGATATCGCGGTGCGCCACGGCGTCGGACGATACCCTGGCTTACGAAGCCATCATCTTGTCTCGGTCCAAATGGTGCCGGTTGCCGCCCCGTCCGTGGTAGCACGGATAGGTATGCCGGCGTCGGCCATCGAGCTGCTGGCATGGCCCAAGGTAAACGACGCCGATCGCCAGGGCTGGCGTCTGTGGTTTCAGGCCCAAGGGGTTGAACATATCGAGCCGGCACGAGGCACCGCGGTTGACAATACAGGCCTGCTGCTCAACGCAGTTATCGCAGGTCATGGAGCCGGCTTGCTACCCGCCGCGATGGTAGCGCCTGACATTGAACAGGGCCGGCTTGTTCAGTTGGCAAACCCGACGCATATGGAAACGTTTGCCTATTATCTGGTCTATCCGCAAATACATGAGGTCAATCCCAAAATAACCGCATTCAGGGACTGGATTCTGGGTGAAGCGTCGGCTTAACATTACAATCAAATGCCACGACACAAGCGCCGTCGGATCCACGGTCGCGATACGGTTAACCTGTTGCGCGACAAGACTGGGCCTGCCGAACGCAAGTGGGCGCACTATGCGGCATATAGCGCAAAGTCAACGCCCAGAATGCCAGAGCCAATCCACTCATGCCTGCCCCCAACAGACAGACACCCTGCCAGCCAGAAGCCGCATAGACGGCGGTCGAGGCAATGGCGCCCAGACCGCTGCCGACTGAATAAAAAAGCATATAACACCCTACCAGGCGACTATGCGCTTGCACTTGTGTGCTGAAAAGCATGCTTTGGTTCGTCACATGAATGGCCTGGCCACCCAGATCCAACGCAATGATGCCGACGATCAGCCACCAAAGAGAATGAGATAACATCGACAGGGGCAACCAGGAAACGAGCAGCAGCATGAGCGCCAGAGCACTGGTCTTTTGGCCAAACCCCTGGTCCGCCCAGTGCCCTGCACGGGCTGCGCCCAAGGCACCCACCACACCCACCAACCCGAATGCGCCGATAGCGGTATGCGACAAGGAGTACGGTGGCGCACTCAACGGCAGAACCAGCGCACTCCAGAAAACGCTGAAAGCGGCGAACATCAACAATGCGATCACTCCGCGAATCTGCAACACCCGCTCCTGGCGCAGCAGCGCAAACATCGACAGCATCAGTTGCCCATAGGAAAGTCGCTGTACAGGCGCCGCTTGTGCCGGCAACGCGCGCAGCAACATTAGTCCCAGCACGAGCATCAGCAGGGCCGAAAAAAAATACACCCCACGCCAGCTTGCAAGATCAGCGACCACACCGGCCAGCACCCGTGCAGAAAGCAAGCCGATAACCACACCGCTCTGGGTTGCGCCGACCACCCGCCCCCGCTCGCCTGGCGCAGCTGCCGTGGCGGCGTATGCGATCAGTCCCTGCGTCATCGCCGTGCCCAGCAATCCGACCATCAACATGCCAAACATTAAAGCCGTGGAAGATCTCGCCAGGCCAACACCAAACAACGCGGCAAAAAGCGCGACCAACTGGATCAGCACCAGACGGCGCCGATCCATTTGGTCTCCCAACGGCACCAACAGCAATAAGGCCAGCGCACAGCCGATCTGAGTAAACGTGATGACGCCACCGACAGCCGCATGACTAATGGAGAAGTCCGCAGCCAATGCATCCAGCAGTGGCTGGGCGTAATAGACGTTGGCTACACTCAAGCCACTGGCGCCTGCAAACAGAACGACAAGCACACGCGGCATCCGATGCTGCGGCTGGTGGCCGTTTGCCTCTTGATATGCATGCATAAAATTTCCTCAATCAAACTGGTTTCAAATAAAGACCAGTATGATTGTAGAGCAACTGGTATTAAAATGATACTGATTTGATTTTTTTCCGACCATTCAAGTGACAGACAAGGAGTCAGCATGGCCAAACATCAAGACCAACAGGACGAGACCTGCCCCGTGGCGCGTTCAGTCAATCTGGTTGGGGACCGCTGGTCGTTGTTGTTGCTGCGGGACGCCTTCGATGGCACACGTCGATTCAGCGATTTTCAACGTGGCCTGGGAATTGCTCGTAGTATTCTGGCCGATCGCCTGCGCAACCTGGTCGAAGCCGGCATTTTTGAGGTGCGACCGGCATCCGATGGCACTGCCTATCAGGAATACGTTCTGACCTCGAAGGGCGAGACGCTTTTTCCGGTCGTGGTGGCACTGCGGCAGTGGGGGGAACAGCATTTGTTCGCACCCGAAGAGGCGCACTCACAACTTATCGATATTCAGTCGGGCGAACCATTGCGTTTGATGCAACCGCTCACTCAGGATGATCACGTTGTTGCAGCAAATGCGACACGTGTCATCAAGGTTGCGCCATGAGTCTTACCCCGCCAAATATATAACGACGCATAGGCGATAGGTCGGCAATGGATGGGCGAGCCAGGGTACGTTTTTTGGTCCGGTGCCGTATACGCCTTCGCCGTCAGCGGACTCAAACATATGTTATGTTTTTTTCAGCAAACAAAAAGCGCCTCGCAGTGAAGACCCAGACATGTGCAATAAGCCCGTGAATGAGTCAGACAATGCGGGGCGCTTGTTCGGCAGACTACAAGCCAATCAGGCAAGAGCAGAGATGTCCAGTTTTGCCTTGGTTTTTTCCTGCACTTCTTCGATAGTAACGTCAGGGGCAAGTTCGATGACCTTCAAACCATTGTCCGTCACTTCCATGACGCACAGATCGGTAATGATCACATCAACAACCCCCACGCCCGTCAATGGCAGATTGCATTCAGGCAACAATTTGATGTCGGTCGTTCCATCTTTCTTACGAGCGACATGCTCCATCAGCACAATGACACGGCCCACGCCGGCCACCAGATCCATCGCGCCGCCCATACCCTTAACCATTTTACCGGGAATCATCCAGTTAGCCAGATCGCCCTTTTCCGATACCTGCATGGCACCCAGAATGGCCAGATTGATTTTGCCGCCGCGAATCATAGCAAATGAATCTGCGGAGGAAAAAATGGACGAACCGGGCAGCGTTGTGACCGTCTGCTTGCCGGCATTAATCATGTCCGGATCAATTTCCTCTTCGGTAGGAAAAGGGCCAATGCCCAGCAGGCCATTTTCCGATTGCAGCCATACTTCCACTCCTGGCGGTACGTGGTTAGCCACCAGCGTAGGCAGGCCAATACCCAGATTCACATAGAATCCATCCTGCAGTTCTTTTGCTGCGCGCGCAGCCATTTGATCGCGATTCCATGCCATGTTTATTCTCCTTTGGACGGACGTGTGGTGCGTTGTTCAATCCGTTTCTCAGGATTCTCGTTCAGCACGATGCGCTGCACGTAAATGCCGGGAAGATGAATCTGATCGGGGTCCAGCTCGCCTACTTCAACGATCTTTTCCACTTCGGCCACGGTGATTTTGCCGGCCATCGCCACGTTGGGGTTGAAGTTGCGCGCTGTCTTGCGGAAAATCAGATTGCCACTGCGATCGGCAATATAGGCCTTGACCAAGCACACATCGGGCGTCAGTGAACGCTCCATCACGTACTCGTGCCCGTCGAATTCGCGAATTTCCTTGCCGTCAGCGACACTGGTGCCCACTCCGGTGCGCGTAAAGAAAGCAGGTATGCCC
>JBOIGK010000860.1:0-2685 GCA_050742695.1 Advenella sp.
ATCGGATTCTTTTAACGTCTGGTTGCCGATAGAAGGCATACCCACGGAAAACGGCTGGGTGGCGGCGTAGCGTTCGCCCTTGACATTGCCTTGGGGTACCTGCTTTTCCTGAACCTGCGCCAGCGGTTGGCCAGTCACGCGGTCCAGCATAAAAATTTCACCCTGCTTGGTTACTTGTACCAGCGCGAAATTGGTGCCGCCTTTGCCATCGGGAATGTCATAAAGCAACGGTTGCGCAGGCAGATCAAAGTCCCACAGGTCGTGGTGGGTGGTCTGGAAGTGCCAGCGTACTTTGCCGGTTTTTACATCCAGTGCGACGATAGAGGAACTGTATTTGTCATCCAGTTCGCTGCGCTGGGCGGCGTAAAAATCCGGTGTGGCATTGCCGGTGGGCAAATAGACCAGACCGAGCTTTGCATCATAGGACATGGCAGACCACACGTTCGGTGTGCCCCGGGTGTAGGTCTGGCCTTCGGGCGGTGCGCCGGTTATTTCCGGATTGCCCGGATCCCACGCCCATTCCAGGTTGCCGGAAATGACATTGAAGGCACGAACCACGCCTGGCGGTTCGTCTACGGCAAAGTTGTCTGCAACGCGTCCGCCTACAATCACCAGATTGCCTGCAACCAGCGGCGTGGACGTTTGCTGATAATAGCCGTCCTTGACTTCACCCATGCCCACTTTCAGGTCGACCGTGCCCATATTGCCGAACTCGGAGCAGGGCTGGCCGTTGTCGGCATTGATGGCAATCAGGCGGGCATCGGTGGTGGGCAAAAACAGGCGCCGCGCGCAGGTGACCGCGTTAGCCGGCTGGCTGGTGGGCATCGTGCCCGCAGGCGTGGTGCCTTCGGCTGCTGATGTATTCTGGTCGCCAGCGAGCGCAGCGCCTTCGGCGCTGGTTTGGGCTACGGTATTGGCGCTGGCAGTTGCATCGAAATAGCCCAGGCCGCGGCAGCGCTGCCAGTTCGGTGCGGTTGCTTTGGAATCGTAACGCCATTTTTCCTTGCCGGTATCGACATCCAGTGCCAGAATCTTGCTGTAGGGCGTGCACACGTACAGCGTATCGCCGATTTGCAGCGGTGTGTTCTGGTCTTCGGCGCCCGATCCGGTGCTCTTAGGAATATCGCCGGTATGAGCAGTCCAGGCTACTTGCAGCTTGCCGATATTGTTCTTGTTGATCTGATCCATGGCCACAAAGCGTGTTCCGCTTGTGGTGTTGCCCCAATGCGCCCAGTTTGTTGGCGGGTCGTTGGGGTCGGCCTTTGTGACAGCGGCAATATGCTCAGCTTCGATGACCGACTTAGGAAAAAAGAAAAGGGCGAATGTGGCTGCAATGCCTATGGCCAGCGCAACCGAGGCCCAACGCGTTACGCGGCAGGGCGTTTTGCCCTGGGCGCGGCGCAGTGCCGGCGCGACCAGAGTGACCAGCAAAGCCAGCACGGCAAAGGCAAAGACGCGTGCAACCAATGGCCAGAATTCCCAGCCGGCTTCCCATACCGCCCAGATGACGGTGGCAATAAATGCAAGGGCATAAAGCCAGACGCCCAGCAGGCTGCGTTTCCAGAGCAGGTAGCCTGACAGCAGCAGGGCCAGGCCCATCAAGACGTAATAAACACTGCCACCGAGCACTGCGAGCCAGGCACCCGCGCCGGTCATGAACAGGCCGATCACAATAATGAGCGCTGCCAACAGCGTCAGGCCGGTGGCAGCAATGCCGGATATGGGTCTGCGTTCGTCCATTGTATTCCCCTTTTGAAACAGACAACTTTACAACGATGATTCTGCGGGCGCTGCACCAGCGTGCGTTCTACGCAGCCAGCGCAGTCATGCTGACCGGATCGGTAAGAATAGAGACATTCTAACGCTAAAAGCGGTAACTTACCGTCATGCCTGCTGTCCAGTTTCTGCCAGGCGCCGGTTCATAATAACGGTTGTTGGCATCGTTTATGATGACTGATCCCGCGTATCGCGCATTGAATACGTTGTCTACGCGCGCAAAAGCATTGAGGGTCCAATGATCGCGTTTCCAGGTGTAGCCTGTGTGCAGGCCGGTCACCACGGCCGAAGGGGCTGACTCGCTGTTCTGGTCGTTTACGTACACTTTACCCAGGTAATCGACATCGACACCACCACTCCAGCCCTGTTCCGGTTCCCATGCCAGCGAAGCCGTTGCTGTATTGCGGGCGATGCCGGGAATCAGGTTGCCGGCAGGCACCTCCGGATTGCTGCCGGAGCAGGGGCCGGAACAACAGCTGTCGCGGTAGCGGGCGTGCAGATACGTATAAGCAAGCTGGGCACGCAGATCACGGTAAAACCGTGCCTCCCAGGCCAGTTCGACCCCATCGCGCAGCGTACGACCTGCGTTCTGATAAGTGGTGCGCCCGCCCGAGGCGCCGGCGCTCACGATTTCGTCCTTGGTATAGGTACGGAATACTGCGGCGGTCAGTTGACCGTAGCCGACATTAGCCTTGAGCCCGGCTTCCAGCGTGGTATTGATAGACGGTTTCAGACCAAAGTTCAGGCCGGGTTCGTTGTCGACCCGATATGACAATTCGTTGAAGGTTGGCGTTTCAAAGCCGCGGCCCGCCGTGACGTATAGCGAAAGGTCGGGCGTTGCCTGGTAGTTCAGGGCAATGACGGGCAGCAGCTTGCTGTAATTGGCGGTTCCGCTGTCGTCGGCATTGC
>JBOIGK010000861.1:0-3910 GCA_050742695.1 Advenella sp.
GGAGTAAGGATGTACCGTTTTTTCAGGAATATTTTGGAAACGGAAGAGGTAAATTCAGCTTGCAAGCAGGTATCTGGCGTAGCGGTTGGAGTGATCATCGGGGTGGCCGCTGGGCTGCCGCTTGCGGGACAGGCGCAACAGGTTGCACGTGCGCAGGCAGATTCCGATGCTGCCTTGTCGGCCGATCATGCCGATGCGACGCATGTGTCGACGTTGTCGGCCATACATGCCAGGTTGGCCGATGAGACAGTCACCGAAGGTACGCAATCGTACACCACACAGGCAACGCGGGCCGGCACCGGCCTGGCATTATCCGTGCGCGAGACGCCCCAGTCAGTGAGTGTGATTACCCGACAGCGTATCGAGGACCAGAACATGATTTCAGTCAAAGATCTCATGGCAGCAACACCGGGCATTTCGGTGCGTAACCTGGACAGTGAAAGGTACAGCTTCTATTCGCGCGGTTTTTTTATCAGCAATTATCTTTACGACGGTATTCCTACAGCATTCAACCCACAATGGTCGGCAGGCGAGTCGCAAATCGATCCCATCATTTATGATCGCGTGGAAGTCGTGCGCGGTGCGACCGGTCTGCTCACAGGCGCCGGTAATCCTTCAGCTGCGGTCAATCTGGTGCGCAAGCGTGCCGACAGCAGGCAATTGAAGGCAGACCTGTCGCTGGGTGCCGGTTCCTTCGATACCTACCGTACGACCGCAGATATTTCAACGCCTCTGACAGAGGATGGCCGCGTGCGAGGACGCCTGGTGGCAGCCTATCAGAAAAAACGCTCATTCTTGGATCGTTACCACTCGAAACGCTCGGTTATGTATGGTACCGTTGAAGCGGATTTGACTGAACGCACGGTGCTGCGCCTGGGTTTCAATTATCAGCGCAATGCCCCAAAAGGGACGACGGCAGGCGGCTTCCCTTTATGGTATGCCGACGGCAGCCGGACGAACTGGGATAGAAATCTGAACGTTGGTGCTGATTGGACCCGGTGGACGATTATCACGACAGGCGCCTTTGCGGACCTTGAACACGCCTTCGGCAATGGCTGGAAAATCAATACCATGCTCAGCCACAGCAAACACAGAGCCGACTTCAAAACGGTATTTCTGACCGGATCTCCGGACAGAAATACCGGGCTGGGCATGTCTGTATACCCCAATAATCATTATGGAGATCGTAGGCAGAGTAGCGCAGACATCAAGGTGTCGGGACCTGTCCGATTGTTTGGCAGGCAGCATGAATTGATCGCAGGCGCAAGTTTGAGTCGGCAGCGCACGCTGTTCCATATACTCGGGCCGCTGAACAAGGCGGCGGTCGGCAATTTTCTGCAATGGGACGGCTCCTATCCTGAGCCGCGTTGGGATGCGCCAGAGGTCGCGCACCAGAACGTGACCAGGCAGAGCGGGGCGTATATCGCAACACGCCTGAATCTGGCGGATGATATCAAAGTGATTCTGGGTGGGCGATATAGTTGGTGGAGTACCGATCAGGCGGGCCAGTCGCCGTATCGGTACAAACAGACAGCGTTTACCCCCTATGCCGGTATTTTGTATGACTTGAACGATAGCCTGACAGCCTACGGCAGCTATACCAGTATTTTCAATCCTCAGGATGCACGGGATCGCCAGGGGCGCTGGCTCGATCCGCTGCAAGGTCACAATTATGAGCTGGGTATCAAGGGCGGTTTTCTTGAAGGCCGGCTCAATGCCAGCGTGGCCGTATTCCAGACCGATCAGGACAATCTGAAACAACAGGATACGGGCTACGTTGTTCCTGGCACCACGAGTCAGGCCTATATCGCTGCCAAAGGCACGCGTAGCCGGGGCTATGATCTTGAGCTGTCGGGCGAGCCGCTGGCCGGCTGGAATATCATGACAGGCCTGACGCACTGGACTGCGCGCGACGGCAATGGCAATGTGGTCCAGTCCAACCAGCCACGTACGTTGTTCAAATTATTTACCACCTACCAGCTTGCAGGCCGTTTACACGGCCTGACGTTGGGAGGCGGCCTGACCTGGCAAAGTAGCAATTACGTCATCGGCACGGGTCCCAACGGACCTGAACGGGTATCACAGGGTTCGTATGGGTTGGTGGATCTGATGGCGCGTTACCAGTTGAATGATCGCACATCGTTGCAGGTCAATCTCAATAATCTGTTCAACAAAAAGTATTACGATCAGATTGGTTTTTACAACCAGGGCGCATGGGGAGCACCCCGTAACGCGATGGCTACGCTCAGCTATAAATACTAAGGCCGGCGCGCCTTGCCGTGTTCGGGGCAGTCGCAGGGAGGGTAGTGCAATTTCAATTATGGCAATCACGCCAAACCATGACATCGCCTTTATGCCTTGACCCATCCAGGACGCTGCGCGGCGGTGTTCTGGTTTGGCAGCGCCCTGTTTTGGTGGCGCCCCGATTCTAACGCCGTCCGAACACACCTGGTTAACGGGCGGGAAGGTCATCCGGCTCGATAGGTCGACAACGCGAATATTACGGCCGCCTGTGCTGGCCTACCAATGACGTTTGTCATGCGACTGTATTATTTTGGCCTCAGATATCGCTGTATTGAGCACAAATGAAATAATAATACATATTGAGAATGATTCTGATTATAATTTCATGTCGTAATGAACTGAAATATTGACAGACATACCACCGATCATGAATACATCTTCACGCAACTCCACTTTATTGATCATGCGCGCCTTGCCGCTGGCGCTCTGCGCATCCACTGCCGCGGTGCATGCGCAAACCGTCTCTGCCCCTGCTGCTACCGAAGCAACCCGCCTGGCAGCGATCAGCGCAACCGACGAGAACGTATCAGTATCGGTGCCTACGCCTGAAACCTATGCCGGCGGCCAGGTCGCGACGGGCGGGCAGGCTGGCATTCTTGGCAATGCAGACAATATGAGCTCGCCGTATATCATCAACAGCTATACCTCGAAATTGATTGAAGATCAGCAGGCTCGGACACTAGGTGACGCAATCAAGAATGATCCTACGGTGCAGGTTGGCAACGGTTTTGGCAATTTTGCCGAAACCTTTGTGATACGGGGCTTTCCGCTGAATAATGATGATCTTGCCTTCAATGGGCTATATGGTATTTTGCCGCGTCAGATACTGCCCACAGAAATGGTCGAGCGCGTGGAAATTTTCAAGGGGGCCAGTGCTTTTCTTAATGGTGCGGCTCCCGGCGGCAGCGGCCTGGGCGGTTTAATCAACATCCAGCCAAAGCGCGGCACCGATGAACCGCTGACTCGGCTCAACGTCGACTATACCGGACGGGGGCAAGTGGGCGGCGGTGTGGATATTGGCCGTCGCTGGGGTGATGCCGGCCAGTTCGGGATCCGAGTGAATGCAGCTCATCGTGATGGGCAAATGTCCACCAAGGATGCCGATGCCAGGACCTCTGTGCTCACGCTTGGGCTGGATTATCGTGGTGAGCGGTTACGCGCGTCTCTGGATGTGGGCTATCAGAATGTTCGCTTTGATCAGGCGCGCCCGACCATCACGCTGACCGGGGACGGCGTGCCTGATGCACCGTCAAACAGCGTCAATTATGCCCAGCGCTGGGCGTGGTCGAAATTGCAAAGCACCTATGCCGTTGCCCGGGCTGAATACGATCTGAGTGAGAACTGGATGGCCTACGCCGCCATCGGCACCAGTCGCGACAAAGAAGACGGCCTTTACTCAGGGGCCAAGGTGAACGGCGATGGCATCGGTGCACATAGTCCGTTGCGCACGCCCTATGAGCGCGATACCGTGACCGGCGAAGTGGGGTTGCGGGGACGGTTTGTGACCGGTTCTTTGGGACACCAGGTAAATCTGGGTGTATCGGCCTTGCGTTCGAGTAATCACAGCGCCTATCAAATGTTCGCCAGTCAGGATAGGGAGATCTTC
>JBOIGK010000862.1:0-5510 GCA_050742695.1 Advenella sp.
GACTTATTCGTGAACATTCGGGTGACTGGTTTCATGTCGAAGTGGCCGCTTATCCGGAAGTGCACCCGCAGGCCGACAGTCCCGAGCATGACCTGAATAATTTTGTCACCAAGGTCAATGCCGGTGCCAACAGTGCGATTACACAGTATTTTTTCAACGCCGATGCCTATTTCGATTTTGTTGATCGTGCCGTGCAGCGTGGCGTGAGTATTCCGATTGTGCCCGGAATCATGCCCATTACAAACCATACGCAGTTGCTGCGGTTTTCGCAAATGTGCGGCGCTGAAGTGCCGCGCTGGATTCGCCTGCGCCTGGCGCAATTTGGCGATGACAAGGCGTCGATTCGAGCCTTTGGCGCCGATGTCGTTACGCAACTGTGCCAGAAGCTGATTGACGGTGGCGTGCCGGGCATTCATTTTTATACGCTCAATAATGCCGAAGCCACGCTGGCCATCTGGAAAAATCTGCGCTATTGAGTGCGTGCAACGGCAGTGGCCTGGCGGGTGCCGTTCATGCAGCGATGTCTGGGTCAGCGACGGTAAAGCGTCTTGCGCGATCCTGTCCGTTGCCACTCAGTTGTGATAAATCAAGTCATGAACTCATGAATTAACAAAGTCATGAGCAAAAAAGGTCCGGTCGCTGCCGGGCCTTTTTTCGTTTGACGCTAGTTATGATGTGCAAAGCACGGTGCTGCGTGCCAGAGCACATCTGTGATACGTTGTTCGGTTTGTCCGGCAGTGAGGGGCGCCGTCCTCGCCGGTCCGGGGGGCAACTTAATCCGCGCCGTTTCTGGCCGGTACGATCCAGCCGCCGGGCGTCACAATGGCGTCCAGCGGCATATCATGGGCTGCTGGCAAATAGGATCCGTCGATCAGTCCTTCATCCCAGCCGATGCCCACACTCAGCGTGTTGTGATCTTGCTGCGCCAATGCATGCAGGGTGCGGTCATAGTACCCTTTGCCATAGCCCAGCCGGTGTCCGTCACGGGTATAACCGAGCGTGGGTACAAGAATCAGGGACGGCAGTATTGCCGGCGTATCTACTTGCGGTTCGGGAATATTGAAGGCGCCGCGCCGCAAGGGGGTATCGGGCGACCAGCGATAAAAGTGCAGTGGCGCGTCCCGCTGTTCAATGACCGGCAGGCTGATGTCGTGGCCGAGCGTATGTAAATCATGCAGCAGCGAAATCATGTCGGGTTCATCCCGTATGGGCCAGAAACCGGCGATGGAGCCGATGGTTGTGCGATCCGGCAAGCGGCAATCTTGATGGCGGCCTTGCAACCAGTCCAAAATATGCTGTTTTATTTGTACACTTAGCATCTGGCGACGCGAGTCGGGGATGGCCGATCTGGCCGCAAGCAGGGATTGACGCAAAGTCGGGGTGTCGGCGGATTTCATGACCTGTGACGATATAGAATGTAGTACAAAGCATGACTATAACAGGACAGCATATGCAACAGCGGGCAGGAGCAAAAAGCGGGTTCAACAAAGGTGTTGCAGGCAGTCTGCGTCGACGGTCCGTGCAAGCCATCTGGGGGGTGCTCGGTTCCGGCGTGCTGCTGGCCGGCTGTGCCGAATCGGTACAAAATACCCAGGACGCCAGGGCGTCGTTCACGCCGCAGAATCTGGCGGTGACCTCATCGGCAGTCATCTACGGACAGGCTCCGCGTGCGGTGCCGCAGGCAGCACGCGCAGCGGTGGTATCGGCCCGGGAGGCCATGCAGCGTCGCCAGTGGGAGGCGCTGCCCGGTTATGCAGAGCAGGCCCGGGATGATCATGAACTTGGCAGCTATCCCATGTACTGGTACCTGCGCCAGCTGTTGAGCGACCCAGCGCAGCCAGTGCCCACGCAACAGATCTATGCCTTTTTGCAGCAGAACAAGAATCCCTACCTGGAAAACCGGCTGAAATCGGACTGGATCCTGGCCTCGGCCAAGCGCGGAGACTTTGATACTGTGCGGCGGATTGGTACGGTGGCCAGCCGGACCTCGGAAGTCGATTGCGCCATTCTGCAGGCACGCTTTCTTGGTAATGGGCAGGTTTCTGCCGCACAGGCGCTGGATGTGTTCAAGCCGGGCGATGCCTGCTGGAACATGCTCGGGCAGCTGACGGCGGCCAAGATCATTACCCATGAACATCTGGAACCGTTGCTGCGCGATGCCGTCGAATACGATAGTAAGGACAGTGCCCGCCGCTATGCCGCGCTGGCGTTCTCGCCAGCCGGGCTGTCTTCCTATGATGCACTCATGGCCAACCCGATGGGCTGGCTGGCGACCCAGAACGGTTCGGCCAATGGTGAACTGCAGCAGTTGCGGGCACTGGCCTTCAGTCGCCTGGCGCGTCAGGACAGAGATGGCGGGGCGGTTTTTCTGGAGTCGCAGGGCGGCGCATTGCTGAACGAGCGCAACCGTCAATGGGCCTGGACACAGTTCGGCCTGATCTCCGCGCTGAATCTGGAAGCCCGGGCTGACGGCTGGTATCGCAAGGCTGGCCAGGGTTTTCGTCTGAGCGACTACAACCATGCCTGGCGCACGCGCTTGGCGCTGCGCCAGCCCACCATTGACTGGAAATGGGTAGAGCAGACCATTCGCATGATGGGGCCCGAGCAGCAGAAAGAACCGGTCTGGGTCTACTGGTATGGCCGCGCCCGTGCAGGGCAGGGCGACACCGGCGCGGCCTCAAGCGCCTGGCAATCTATTTTGTATGATCACGGCTTTTATGGGCAGCTTGCAACCGAGGCATTGGGAAACAAAATTGCCGTTCCTGCACAGCCGGCAGAACCCAGTGCTGCGGAAATCAACAAAGTGATGACACACGAAGGCTTGCAACGCGCCATTGCCTTGTTCCGCCTGGGCTGGCGCCCGGAAGCGGTGGGCGAATGGAATTTTGCGATTCGTGGCATGAGCGATCGCGAGCTGATGGCGGCAGCAGAATGGGCCTTGCGTGAGCAGGTCTATGATCGGGCCATCAACACGTCCATGCTGACCAAGAACGATTTCAATTTCCGCCAGCGTTACCTGGCTCCGTTCGAGGGGCGGGTCAGTCAGCAGGCGCGCGCCGTGGGCGTGGACCCTGCCTGGGTGTATGGTCTGATCCGCCAGGAATCGCGTTTTGTGACTGTTGCCCGTTCATCGGTCGGGGCGGCCGGGCTGATGCAGGTCATGCCGGGAACGGCGCAACTGGTGGCGCGCAAGCTGGGTCTGAGTTATTCGGCTGCGAGCGCACACGATTTTGACACCAATACGTTGTTGGGAACGTCCTATTTGAAGATGATTCTGGATGATCTGAACGGCTCCGAGGTGCTGGCCACTGCGGGCTATAATGCCGGGCCGAACCGTGCCAAGCGCTGGCGTGATTCGCTGAGCCAGCCGCTGGAAGGCGCGATTTTTGCGGAAACCATTCCCTTTACGGAAACGCGCCTTTATGTGAAATATGTCATGTCCAATGCGACCTGGTACGATGCTCAGTTCAGCGGGCGGCCACAATCGATTGTAGATCGGCTGGGGCAGGTGAGCCCCTGATGTCCGTTACCGACGGCCTTGATGTGTATGTGGTGGGCGGCGCCGTGCGCGACCAGTTACTGGGGCTGCCGCAGGGAGACCGGGACTGGGTCGTGGTGGGGGCCAGTCCGCAGGAAATGGTCCGGCGTGGTTTCCTGCCGGTAGGCGACGACTTCCCGGTTTTTTTGCATCCGCAGACCAAAGAGGAATATGCGCTGGCGCGCACTGAAAGAAAAGCAGGGCGCGGCTACAAGGGTTTCACCTTTCATACGGGTCCGGAAGTAACGCTGGAAGAGGACTTGAAGCGTCGCGACCTGACCATCAATGCCATGGCGCTGCGTAGCGACGGCACGCTGGTCGATCCCCTGCGTGGTCGTGATGATCTAGAGCGCCGTGTGTTCCGGCATGCCAGTCAGGCGTTTGCCGAAGATCCGGTGCGCATATTGCGCCTGGCGCGGTTTGCTGCGCGATTCACAGACTTCACACTGGCCGGCGACACGCTACAGCTGTGTCGGGACATGGTCCGCAGTGGTGAGACCGATGCCCTGGTGCCCGAGCGGGTGTGGAAAGAAGTCTCGCGTGGGCTCATGAACGAAAAGCCGTCGCGCATGTTCACCGTTTTGCAGGAGACCAATGCGCTCGCAGTTGTGATGCCGCAGTTGCGATGGAATACAGAAGTGGCGCAGGCTACCGATTTGTCGGCCGCCAGGATCCTGGCGCTGCCTTCCCGCTACGCGGTCGCGCTGTCGCAGACTCGTGAGCATGCAGCCCTGAGCGCGCACCTTAAAGTGCCTGCAGAATGTGCTGATTACACCCGCCTGACGCAGGCGCTATCGGAGCGTTTTGATATGTTGCCATTGCCGCCTAGTCCGACGGCGCAGGCGCACTTGTTGAACCGGGCCCAATATGTGCTGGAAACACTGGAAGTAACGGACAGTTTGCGCAAGCCGGCGAGATTTCGCGATTTGCTGGGCATCGTGCTGTGTACCCGGCATTCTGCGGCGGAAAATCTGCAGTCGGAAATTACGCGTATTGCATCCTGGAATGAAATACTGGATTGTTATTTGCGGGTGGATGCGGGCGCGATCGCGCGGCAGACTGAGGGGGGCGCCAACGCGATCAAAGTGGCGGTGCGCTCGGCAAGACTGGATGCCATTGCGGCCTGTCTGGAAAAAATTGCGCCTGGCTAGGCCCGGGTCGTGTGGCGCTGAGCCCTTTGTACATGCGCCAAGGGCGGTTATTTCAATTGTAATATCAGGGGCTGCTCATTCCGTCCCAGCGGGTGACCGAACCGGTATCTATGTCAAATAGATCCAGGGCCCGTCCGACACTATGGTCGACCATAGCCTGAATGCTTTCCGGGCGTGCATAAAAGGCAGGGACCGGCGGCATGACGATGGCGCCCATTTCAGTAACCGCCACCATGCTGCGCAAATGACCCAGGTGCAGGGGAGTTTCCCGGACCATGAGTACCAACTTGCGTCTTTCCTTGAGTACCACATCTGCAGCACGGGTCAGCAGCGACGAGGTGACGCCGCTGGCAATTTCCGAGAGCGTACGAATAGAGCAAGGTGCAATGAGCATGCCGCAGGTTTTGAAGGAACCGCTGGAAATGGCGGCCCCTACGTCCTGGATCGCATGCACGACCGTAGCCCGGTCAGCCAGTTCGCCGGGATGCATTTGCAGCTCTTGTGACAAGGTCAGGCTGGCCGAGCGGCTCATGACCAAATGGGTTTCGAAGCCGGCCTGGCCAAGCAGCTCAAGTGCTCGGACACCATAAATGGCGCCAGAGGCGCCGGTGATACCGACAATAATACGCGCAGGCGTGGAAACGGAGCTTGGCATGAGCAGATGGCTGTTTCGGTGAGAGTGAATGGGCTGGCTGATATTGGCAGCCTTGCCGGGGCAAAACCACCGGCTTGAAGGGGTATTATACCCGCAGGGGCTCAAAGCGACGCGGGCCGGCGGTTTGTGGTTAACAGGACGGCGCAAGCCCGGCGGTATGGGTAAC
>JBOIGK010000863.1:0-6711 GCA_050742695.1 Advenella sp.
ACGAAGGCATAGGCTCGTGGCGTGCGGTCAAGCAGTGAGAAGAACAGACACAGGCTAACCCAGCCGGAAAGTACCATGCTGCATACGATCGGGTCGTCCACGAAATTGGGCACGATCAAGACTGTCGCCATTGCGCCAATAAGCGTCCCGGCAAAGCGATAAACGCCGCGACCAAGGGATGCCCCGGCAGAAGTCTGCGATACAACGTAAACGGTAACGATCGCCCAGTAAGGGTTGGGCAGCCCGATTCGCAGCGCAATGTAGTAGGCCAGCATCGCCGCAGTGAAACTCTTGGCCGAAAACAGGATCGCGTTCGCATCTGCGTTCATGGTGGGCGAACGAAGGATATTTGGTGCCGCGTGCAGCAATGCTGCACTGGCTTTGCTTTGAATGGTGTTTGAGGACTGCGAAGTATTCATGCCGCAATTATTCTCTATTTTTAATATAAAATAAATTTAGTATTCTGACAATAAATACCTAAATCATGCCAATATTATGAACACATCGCGATCTGCTATTTCTGCTTTCGACCCTGACCTCACACCGCTGCCGGCAGTCGCCCATCAACTGGACTTCGCGGATCATCAGGCGGAAGTGCCTTTGCATGTTCACAGAAAGGGTCAGTTGATTCTTGCCTTGCACGGCGCCGTCACATGCACGACGGGCAATGAAATCTGGATCGTTCCTCCAAACTGTGGAGTCTGGATTCCAGGCGGCGTGCCCCATAGCGCTCATGCGACTATGAACGCGCGGCTTAACTATCTGTTCGTGGAACCGGGGGCTGCGAGCCTGCCCGAGTACAGTTGTACACTTTCGGTCTCTCCCATGATTCGGGAGTTAATTGATCGGCTGGCTCGCGAGCGCGCAGATTATCTTGCCGACAGCCACGCTGCGCGGCTTGCGAGGGTAGTGTTGGACGAGTTGGCGCAAATGCCTCGTGAGCAGTTCAATCTTCCGATCTCCAGCAATCCGAAGATCCGGGAGATGGCAGAGGCTTTGACAAACGAACCAGCAGATCGCAGCACGTTGGGCAAGTGGGCGAAGCGGCTGGCAATAAGTGAGAGGTCACTGGCGCGCCTGTTAATCCGGGAAACGGGACTGACGTTCGGCCGCTGGCGGCAACAACTTCACCTGATCGTTGCTCTGCGTGAACTGGCAAGCGGCGAGTCGGTGCAAAATGTCGCGACCGAACTGGGCTACGAGTCGGTCAACGCATTCATTACAATGTTCAAGAAAGCGCTAGGAAGTACGCCAGCTCAATATTTCAAAAAACGACCAATACGTTCATCATAGACAGCATTGAGATCGTCATTGGCCGGTGGCTAGGGTCAGGTAGTTATGTCGTATTTTGGGCGATATATTGCAGATTCTCTTCCTGCCAACGCTCCATAGCGGTGGTGTTATGGTGAATTTCATGCTCAATGAAATCCCGCGTGCGTTCTTGCTCTTGTCCATACTGGGTTTTGTCTTGTTGCCATGCTTCGAGTTCACGCTGATAGTTCGTAATAGCTTGTTGGTGGACCGTGTCCATGTTCGCCAACTGCGTAGGGAGAAGCTTTTCCTACCAGCGTTGGCTTGGATATATGGGCAGAAAGAGCTGCATTGCGTTTGCCCTCATTCGTCGATGCTGGTCACCAGTCTCGTATGAGTTTTCCTTCTCAATCTATCGCTTACGCTCAAATTATTGTATTATTATATTGTAGTACAATATTGTGACCCTAAATGAACTGTTATTCGCAAGCTTAGGTAGATAACACTCTTCTTTGTTTAACAAAGGTTGTTAAATTGAACGCTCAATACCTGATTTCTAAATTTTCCAACGAATTTGCCAGTGAAAGCCTGTCGGCGAGCCTGGTTAGAAGAACTGCGTTGACGTTGTTGGATACCTATGCAGTCGCGCTTGGCGGGCAAAGTGAGCCAGCCAGCTTAGCAGCCAGACGGTATTTGGATACATCGGGCTCAGACAGGCAAGGAACGTCATCCGTCTGGGGCCTGCAACGGAACGCACCGCCGGAAGTCGCAGCACTAATCAACGGGGTTGCTGCGCATGTACTTGACTATGACGATGTGAGCAGCCCATTACGTGGTCATCCCAGCGTCGTTCTCTGGCCTGCGTTGGCTGCGTTGGGAGAATATACGGATCTGCCTACAGCCAAAATGGCCAGTGCCTATATCGTAGGATTCGAGGTCATGCTTAAGCTGGCTCGAGGATTCGCAATTTCGCAGTATGCGGCCGGGTGGCATACCACGGCGTCAATCGGGATTATCGGTGCGACAGCTGCGTGCGCGCATCTTCTGGGGTTGAGTCTTGCACAAACCAGTCACGCTATCGGTCTGGCTGTTGCCCAGACAGGGGGTATTCGCCAAAATGTCGGAACCCAGGCCAAATCGTTTCAAGTTGGCCATACCAATGCAGCGGCGGTACGTGCAGTCTTGATGGCAGAGGCGGGTTTCGAGTCTTCGCCTGAGGCTTTGGACGGGGCCTTTGGCTATTTTGCCCTTTATGCACAAGATAAAACGGGCGGTCGTGAGCTCAAGTTGTTGGGAGAGGGGGCTTTGGAATTTGAGCGTATCGGCGTGGACGTTAAAAAGTATCCAATGTGCTACGCCACGCATCGGTCGCTTGATGCTGTCACCGATCTGATGAAGAAACACAAGATCTGTTGTGACGATATTGAGTCAATAACAGTGCAGACGAGTTCGGCCGCTTTGGTCCCTCTTGTACACCCTTGGCCAGAAAAAGGGTTGGAAGGGAAGTTCAGTATGCAGTATGGGATAGCAGCGATGCTGCTTGACGGGCAGGTCTGTTTGTCTAGCTTTACCGATGCTGCGGTGGGCAGACATTCGGTGCGCGCCTTGATGCGACGTATTAAAGTCAGGGAAACTGATTCACCCGTCACGCCCCGTTGGGCAGAGGTTTGTATTCGTGCCAAAAATACCGCTGCATATACCCAGAAAAGCGAAATATTAAGAGGCTCTGCGGCTGCGCCTCTGTCAGAAAATGACATGCTGCTCAAGGTGAAAGATTGTCTGGAATGGGGCAACGCCAATGTCGATAGTTCAAAGCTATATGAGGTGGTGATGCGGCTGGGAGAGGGACATTCAAGACAGTATCTTCAGCGGATTTACGAAACACTTTCGTAGTCACTGATGTTCATAAAACATTGGCGCGTTTATTCTGAAAAAGCGCAGCCTTTAATCACTGATTGGAGACAAGCACATGAATTTTAAGATATTTTCCAAAATTTTATATCTGGCCGTGGGCGGAACCCTGGGGGTTTCAACGGCGGCTGTTGCCGCGTTTCCCGATAGACCAGTCACTGTGATGGTGCCGTATCCTGCTGGCGGAGGAACAGATGCGCTTGCACGCAAACTGGCCCGCAGCCTGGCAGATTATTGGAAAGTGCCTGTTGTTGTGGAAAATGCAGGCGGTGCGGAAGGACAGATCGGCACTCAGCGTGTTCTCAACGCGCCGGCCGATGGCTACACGCTCTTGTTTCAGATCAGTCAGATGTTGTTGTGGAATAAAACCGTCCCGAACAACAAAATCGATGCAGTGAACGATTTTCGTTATGTCTCGAAAATCCAGACTTCACCATTGGTATTTGGTGTTTCCTCAAAGCTTCCCGTGCGTAATTTTGAAGAATATTTGACTTGGTGCAAATCCAATGAGTGTGCATGGGGTTCGGGAAGCGCCTATGCGCAACTGATCGGCAAGCAGTTAATGGCAGAAGCCGCCCTTCCAGATACCGTCAATGTCCCATATCGTGGGACTGCGCCGATGATGACCGATGTATTGGGAAGTCATATTGCAATGGCGGTTCCGGCAGTAACGTCAAGCCTGGGTCAAATTAAAGGTGGCGCATTCAGGGCGCTGGCGGTGGGATCGAAAAACCGATTTGATCAGTTGCCTGACGTTCCGACACTGGCCGAGCTCAAATATCCGGTCCAGGGTGAGACGTGGTACGGTCTGCTGGTTGCCAAGAAAACACCCCAGCCTGCTTTTGAACGTATTGTTCAAGCCGTCAAGGCGGTTTCGGCCGACGAAGCCTTGCAGGCTCAAATACGCGCCGAAGGCGGCACGCCCGTGTTCAATGACCCGGATGTTTTCCAGCGCGAAGTGGAGCAGGAAAGCGAACAGCTCAATGCGCTACTGGATAAATATTGGGCACCCCAAGAGTAATTCGAGGCTCGTTGTTCAAGGAAAAATATCGGGTAATTTCATTACCCGGTCAGCCGCGTTGGCCAGGTGCTTTTGCATCAGGCGCTCGGCAAGTTTTGCATCGCCCGCGAGCATGGCCGTTGCGATTTGACTATGCTCCTTCTTTGAACTTGTAATGTAGTCCCGGTCCAGCGAGCCCCTGATCTGGTATTTGACAAAGGGCAGCTGCATTTGTTCGACAAGGCTCTGCAGATTCGGGTTGTCGCAAAGCCTGAGTATGGTGCTGTGAAATCTACTGTTTTCTTCAGAGAAGTTCGCTATGTCATCCGGGGTGCCGCTCGCGACCTGCTCAAACATTTGACGCTCTTGCTTAAGCCCGCGCTCTTCCAGGTTCTCTGTCGCGAGCCTGGCCGCTAGACCTTCGATGACCTGTCGAATCAGAAATATATCGTGGATTTGCTTTCTGGAAAATTTTTTGACGATTGCGCCCTTGTTTGGCACGACATCAATAAACCCTTCTGCGCTCAGTCTCCTGAAGGCTTCACGCAATGGCCCGCGGCTGACACCGTAGTCCTTTACCAGATCGGTGGCGACCAGACGCTGGCCGGGCGCGAAGGTCCCATTCTGGATGGATTTTTTTAACTGATTAAAGAGTTGTTCAACCGTATTGCCATGCAATTTGGGTGAAGACGACAGTGTTTCTGACATAGATCCAGGCTCGAAGAAAAAATAGGTTAATCGCCACGCGGTATTGAGAAATAAGGCGACAAAACTTCGGGAGTTATTTTACTACTATATTGTGGTATCGAATATACGCATTGATTGTAGTACAATATAGGGATACAATAATGACATTAAAACCCGCTATTTATTTCGGTCAGGAGCAATCGTGAACAAACCAGCGACACCTTCGCAACCAGAGCAGCGTGCCGTACCTTGCGTTATTCTCCGAGGTGGTACAAGTAAAGGGATCTATTTTCATGACGCGCATGTGCCGGCGCCTGGCTTGGAAAGAGACCATTTTCTGCAAACTATCATGGGCAGCCCGGATATCTTGCAGATCAACGGACTGGGCGGGTCTCGCCTTATTACTTCCAAGATCGCGATTATCAAGCGGTCAGAGCGGGACGACGCGGACATCGATTACACCTACGCGCAAGTCGTTCCCGATCGCGATGTCGTCAGTTATGCAGGTAATTGCGGAAATATTTCTTCGGGTGTCGGTTCATTTGCAATTGATGAAGGACTTGTTGACGCAGTAGAGCCAATAACTCAGGTGCGTATATTCAACACGAACACGCAGAAAATACTTGTTGCTCATGTGCCTGTCCGCGGTGGCCTTGCCAGAATTCACGGTGAATTCGCCATTCCTGGAGTGCCGGGAACGGGCGCGGAAATTTTTATGGACTACAGCAAAACTGCTGGAGCCAAAACAGGGAAATTGCTTCCGACAGGCAGTCCCCAGGATGTCGTTCAGTTGGAGGATGGCACCCAACTGACTGTTACGCTAGGGGATTTGGCCAATCCATGCGTTTTCATACACGCACAGGACGTTGGACTGTCTGGCAGCGAAATGCCAGTGCAAATCAATGAAAACAAGGTGCTTATTTCCCGACTCAAGGAAATCAGGGGAAGGGCTGCAGTATTGGCAGGGTTTTGCAGTGATTGGATGCAGGCAGAAGCAAAATCGCCAAGCTTGCCTCTGGTTGTCATTGTCGCTCCATCTGAAGATTATTCCGACATGAATGGCAAGGCCGTTCTTCAGGAAGACATGGATCTGCGGGTAAGGCTGGTCTTTTACAACAAATGCCACGAGAGCATGGCCGGAACGGGTTCAATGTGCACGGCTGCAATGTCCAGAGTGCCGAATACGATTGTGAATCTGACAGCGCGTAATACTGAAGGCGATACCTTGCGTATCGGTCATCCTTTGGGAGTAATGCATGTTGTTGCAGATGCAGACTCCGACGCGTCGCAGGAATCAGTCAGGTTCAAGCGTCTGGGCTTTAGTCGAACAGCGCGACGAATTATGAGCGGTAGTGTCTATCTACCGAATAAACAGGCAACAGGCGAAATTGGATAAGCACCAGGAAAATGGGTTTGAGCTTGGTGCTCACTTGATAATAATTGGAGAAACTGAATGACCAAAGCGTCCGAGAAATTTCGCGCGCTCCTTGATACAGGAGAAATGGCGGTTGCGCCAGGTGTCTATGATGGCCTGACGGCCCGTCTTGTTGAACAGGCCGGCTTTCCCGTCGCCTACATGACCGGGGCAGGCACCTCTGCAGCCAGAGGCTATCCTGATTATGGCTTACTGACGATGACTGAAATGGCCGAGGCCGCGGGAGTCCTGGCGCGAACAGTCAACATTCCTGTTATTGCTGACGCGGACACCGGCTACGGCAATGAATTGAATGTCACACGAACCGTCCGTGAGTTTGAAATGCGGGGGGTGGCGGGTATTCATATTGAAGATCAGGTCTTTCCAAAGCGTTGTGGGCATTTGGATGGCAAGCAAATCGTTCCGGTAGAAGACTTTTTAGCGAAGA
>JBOIGK010000864.1:0-2580 GCA_050742695.1 Advenella sp.
ATGGGATATGAAGTGCCGGCCAGCGCGGCCGCGCCTAATGGCAGACGGTTGCAGCGCTTGCGGCAATCGGCCAGGCGCTCCGCATCCCGGGCGAACATTTCAGCATAGGCCAGCAGATGATGGCCGAAAGTAACCGGCTGGGCCACCTGCAAGTGCGTAAAGCCGGGCATGATCGTGTCGTGATGTTCAAGGGCCACTTGCGCCAGGGCCCGACGCAGCGAGGTAATCAGTTCCAATGACACATCAATTTCCGAACGCAGCCACAAGCGGATATCCGTTGCCACCTGGTCATTGCGCGAGCGCCCGGTGTGCAGGCGTTTGCCGGCGTCCCCGATGAGCTCAACCAGGCGTTTTTCGATATTAAGATGGACATCCTCCAGGTCCAGCAGCCAGGTAAACGTGCCTGCATCGATTTCCTGAAGAATCTGCTGCATGCCCTTGTCGATGGCCGCCAGATCGTCGGCGGAGATGACGCCAGTTGTAGCCAGCATAGTGGCGTGGGCCAGCGACCCCTGAATATCAAAACGGGCCAGTCGCTTGTCAAAATCGACCGAAGCGGTGTAGCGCTTGACCAGGTCCGATACGGGTTCAGAGAAACGGGCCGACCAGGCCTGGGCTTTTTTGTCGAATTGATTGGTTGAGTTAGGGCTGTCTGTCATAGTGTGTGCTGATCTGTCCAATGTCGGTATTTTGCATTAATCAGCGGTATTTTAGACGCTCATCTCAGATGCTTGTGTGATAATCGGTGGTTTGCAAAAGAAACAGAGCGGGATAATGGAACCATCGGTCAGTGTCGCATTTGCACAAATCAATCAGAAGGTCGGGGATCTGGCCGGCAATGCTGCGCGCATTGTCCAGGCCGCAGCGGTAGCTCACGAGCAGGGGCACGACGTCCTGTTATTGCCCGAGCTGGCCCTTACCGGCTATGCACCTGAAGACTTGTTGCTGCGCTGCCAGTTTCTCGCAGACCAGCAGGCCGCGTTGCAGTCCCTGCAGGAAACACTGGCGCGCTTCCAGGATTTGCATGTGGTGTTGGGGCACGTTGTCAGCACAGAAAAGGGCACCTTCAATGGCGCCAGTGTTTTTCTCAATGGCGACAACCTGGGCACGTACCTCAAGCAGGAGTTGCCCAATTATTCCGTATTTGACGAAAGGCGCTATTTCACGGCGGGGCGCAAGCCACTGGTGTTTACCGTCAGGCAACATACTTTCGGCGTGACCATCTGCGAAGATGTGTGGTTTGCCAGCGCCGCAACGACAGCGCGGCAGGCTGGGGCAGATACGTTACTGATCCTGAACGCCTCGCCCTATATGGTGCGCAAGCACGAAACCCGACTTGCCGTGGTGCGTCGAAACGTCTGTGATGCTGGCATGGGTGCCATCTACTGCAATCTGGTAGGTGGGCAGGACGAGCTGGTTTTCGATGGTCACTCTTTCGTAATAGACCGAGATGGCAAGGTCGTGACCGAACTCAATAGTTTTTGCCAAGCCATGGGACGCGTCCAGATCTCGTCTGGACAGATTCAGGACCTTGCGCCGTTGCCTTTCGGGACGGAGCACTCGGTACCCCTGCAACCCCAGGAAAATGAGGCGACCGAGGCTGAAATCTGGCGTGCGCTGGTCATGGGGACGCGCGACTATCTGGGCAAGAATTTCTTTGGAAAAGCCGTGATCGGCCTGTCCGGCGGCATAGATTCGGCCGTGGTGCTGGCCATTGCGGTTGATGCAATTGGCGCAGAGAACCTGCATGCGGTCATGATGCCGTCGCGCTTTACCGCCGATATCTCGGTCAATGACGCACAGGACATGGCTCAACGCCTTGCCGTGCGTTACGACGAAATTGCCATATCGCCCATGTTCAACAGTTACCTGGAGGCGTTGGCGCCCATTTTCGGCAATTTACCCCAGGACACGACCGAAGAGAATCTGCAGGCGCGGATTCGCGGTGCATTGCTGATGGCGTTGTCCAATAAATTCAATGCCATCGTGCTGACTACGGGCAATAAGTCTGAACTGGCTACGGGCTATTGCACGCTGTATGGCGACATGGTGGGCGGCTATGCGCCCCTGAAGGATATTCCCAAAACGCTGGTATATCGCCTGGCGAGCTGGCGCAATACGCAATCTGCGATCATTCCGGAGCGTATCATCACGCGGGCGCCCTCTGCAGAGTTGCGTGAAGACCAGACGGATCAGGACAGCCTGCCCGAATATGAGGTGCTGGACGCCATCCTGGAACATCTAATGGAGCACAATGACTCGGTGGAAGCTATCGTCAATACCGGCCTGGCCCGTGAGGACGTAGAAAAGGTGGCGCGATTGCTGCGGATCAATGAATATAAACGACGCCAGGGATCTCCCGGGCCCAAAATCACCACCCGGGCATTTGGTCGCGATTGGCGCTTGCCGATAACGAACGGCTATCGATTCTAGGCTGCATTATTAAAAAATATGCTATTCTTTTCCAGTAAAAAAGCAGGGCCTGGCCCCGCAAAGTAAAGGAAACGACGTGAAATTAATAACAGCCATCATTAAACCCTTCAAGTTGGACGAAGTTCGTGAATCTTTGGCAGATATCGG
>JBOIGK010000865.1:0-5973 GCA_050742695.1 Advenella sp.
AAACAAGCCCGGCACTTGTGTAGATACGCCATTACAGCATCTTATTCACAGAATTATCCACAGAAAATGTGAGTAGTTACATTTGCCAATTTTGACACCATCGCCAACTTCCTATTTTGTGCATTGCATGATCTGGCCGTTCCTGTCAAGACCGGCGATTTGTGCAATCGACCATCGGCGCAAACGCCGACTCGCTCAAAAAGCCCGGTCTGGTTCTGATGCGATAATGTTCATGATATCCTGCCTCATTGATGACAATGGGCCGTAATCGGTCCGAATCACCATCGTTGCATTACGAACTCGCCAAGCCCTTTTCCGGCACAAGAAAACAAGTACACTGGCCGTTGCCGATTTTACCGGACGCCAGTCTCATACTCGACCATGGTACTGAAAAAAAAATCTTCCCTGACCGACACTGTGCTGCACCAATGGCAAAATGGCGGGCCGCTATCGAACATGCTGCTACCGCTGTCATGGGTCACGCGCCTGGCCGTTGCCGTCCGGACAGGCCTGTACAGGCACGGCTTGAAAAAACCGAATCGCCTGCCGATCCCGGTGATCGTAGTAGGCAATATTTTCGTTGGCGGCACCGGTAAAACTCCATTTGTTCTGAGCCTGATCGCTGCGCTGCGGCAACGCGGCTGGCAGCCTGGCGTGGTCAGCCGCGGCTATGGCATCAACGTCGGTCCCGAGCCTCGCCATGGCTACGGCGCCCAAGTGGACGCCGCCTATCTGGGCGATGAACCCGCCATGCTTGCACACGCTGCGCCCGTCGCAATACACCCGGACCGGTCGCGCGCTGCGCGTTGCCTGCTGCAACAGTATCCGAACACTACGGTCATCATCGCCGACGATGGCCTTCAGCACCTGGCCCTCGGGCGCGATATCGAGATCGCAGTGCAGGATAGCCGCGGTATCGGCAATGGCCGCCTGCTGCCTGCGGGTCCCCTGCGCGAACCCGCCACGAGACTGGCATCGGTTGATTATCTGGTAATTAATATCCCTGCGGATGAGCCCGTTGCAAAGCAGCCAGACAAAACCGACCGAAGCGAGCAGCGCAAGCCGCGACAGGTGACCATGCAATTGCACCCGACGCGTATGGTTCATTTGCGCTCCGGCCAGAGCATGCCGCCAGCGCAATGGACGACGGCCTACCAGGGACAGCGCATTGCTGCCATTGCCGGCATCGGTCATCCGCCACGATTTTTCAGGACATTGGCGCATGCTGGTATTGTCGTGCATCAGACCATTGCTTTTCCCGATCACCACGCCTATTCCGAGACCGAAATTCAGGCCATTGACGCCGACGTGGTCCTGATGACGGCCAAGGACGCAGCCAAATGCGGGGCCATGCAGGACGAGCGCCTGTGGAGCATGGAAGTCGCCCCTCGGTTTTCCGATGCAGTTTTTTTTGACCGAATCACGGAACAACTCAAATCATTACCGGTATACTGACCCATTCAACCGATTACACCACACTTACTATGGACACGCATTTTCTCAAGCTCCTCGTCTGCCCGCTGTGCAACAGCCCCCTGCGCCATGACCAGAGTGAGCAGGAACTGATCTGTCAGTACGACCAACTGGCCTACCCTATCAGAAACGGCATACCTATTATGCTCAAGGAAGAAGCGCGCGCGCTCAGCCAGAATCACGGTGCATCGGCAGCAACGGCTAATCCGCAGGACAGCCGCCTGGGCGAGTCTGCCGCAGATCCAGCGCCAAAGCAGACTGACAGCAAGGCAACCGGGTCCCAATCCGGATCCGCCACGCCCGGCACCACACACTAAGATGGCAGGCTTTATCGTTATCGTGCCGGCGCGCGCCGCCTCTACCCGGCTGCCCGGTAAAATGCTGGCCGATATTGGCGGCCTTCCCATGGTCGTGCGCACTGCCCAGCAGGCGGCGCGCTCTGCGGCCAGTCAGGTTTATATCGCCACAGATGACCAACACATTGCCGACGTTGTACGCCACCATGGCTATACGCCTTTGCTCACCCGCGCAGACCATCCGTCGGGCACCGACAGGCTGGCCGAAGTGGTTGCCCAACTGGCACTGCCGGATGACCAGGTCATCGTTAACGTTCAGGGCGATGAGCCCATGATCGAGCCGGATATCATCAATTTGACGGCCGAAGATCTGCTGGCCCACAGCGCTGCCGCCATATCAACCTGCGCCTATCCGCTAGCTGACCAACAGGACTTTTTCAATCCGAATATTGTCAAGGTTGTTTGCTCGTCTGACCAGTACGCGCTGTATTTTTCTCGCGCACCCATTCCGTGGGCGCGCAACCATTTTGCTGCCGATAACGTCAATTCCGGGGCCGAAACGTCCACACTGCCTACAGGTTTTCCCGCATTGCATCATATTGGGTTATACGCTTATCGTAGCGGGTTCCTGAAAATTTTTCCGTCCCTCAATCAGGGAGCGCTGGAAACCTTCGAGTCACTCGAACAGCTCCGGGCACTGGAGCACGGCTTCCGCATCCACGTGCTGGTAACCGCCAGCGCACCCATGCCGGGCATCGATACTCAGGAAGATCTTGAACGAGTTCGCGGTTTTTACCGCAACTGGGCTTAATTTTGCAATGCATCATATAAAATAGCATTCCGTTAGTAACACATAACAACATTCAGGAGGGATCCATGCGTCTCATTTTGTTAGGGCCACCAGGCGCAGGCAAAGGCACTCAGGCAACTTTTATCACCCGGAAATACGGTATTCCGCAAATTTCCACGGGCGACATGTTGCGTGCAGCGGTCAAAGCCCAAACTCCTGTCGGCCTCGAAGCGAAACAAGTGATGGATAATGGCGGGCTGGTGTCCGACGACATTATCATCCGGCTGGTCAAAGACCGCCTGCTTGAAGATGACTGCAAAAAGGGTTACCTGTTTGATGGCTTTCCACGCACAATTCCGCAGGCAGATGCATTGAAAAATGCCGATATCGGCCTGGATTACGTCATTGAAATCGATGTTCCCGAAGAGGACATCATTGAGCGCATGAGCGGGCGTCGTGTACACCCTGCCAGCGGACGCACCTATCATCTGCGGTTCAACCCGCCCAAAGTGCAAGGCAAGGACGACCTGACCGGCGAAACATTGGTGCAGCGCGATGACGACCAGGAAGAAACCGTCAGAAAGCGCCTAGAAGTCTATCGCAACCAGACCCGGCCTCTGGTCAAGTACTATTCCGACTGGGCTGCACAGAATGACCCCAAGGCGCCGCAATACGTCCATATTTCAGGGGTCGGCAAGGTAGAGGAAATTACCCGCCGTATCGAACAAGCGTTAAGCCAATCCTAACGTCGCGAGGAAAATAAATGGAAATCAGGGATAAAGTTTTTATCGTCACCGGTGGTGCATCAGGTCTTGGCGCCGGCACAGCAAGAATGCTGGTCGAACAGGGCGCACAAGTTATTATTGCCGATGTTCAGGACGAGCCGGGCCAGCAGCTTGCCAGCGAACTGAACCAGCAATACGTGCACTGTGACGTCACCCGTGAAGAAGACGCCAGCGCCGTCGTGAACGCCGCCACCGCTGCCGGAAAACTGGTTGGCCTGGTCAATTGCGCCGGCATCGCGCCTGCTTCGCGTACCGTTGGCAAAACCGGGGCGCACCCCCTTGACCTTTTCCAGAAAGTCATCGCCGTGAACCTGATCGGTTCATTCAATATGCTTCGCCTGGCCGCAAACGCCATGAGCAACAACGAACCAGAATCCACAGGGGAACGCGGCGTCATCATCTACACAGCTTCGGTAGCTGCCTATGAAGGGCAGATCGGCCAGGCTGCCTATTCGGCTTCCAAAGCCGGTGTCGTCGGCATGACATTGCCCGTTGCCCGCGATCTGGCCCGCTCCGGCATCCGCTGCAACACCATTGCTCCCGGCATTTTCGGCACGCCCATGATTTTTGGCATGCCTCAGGATGTTCAGGATTCGCTGGCGGCAAACATTCCCTTCCCGTCACGCCTGGGAACACCACAGGACTACGCAAAACTGGTCTATAGCATCATCACCAACGAAATGATCAATGGCGAGACCATCCGGCTTGACGGCGCTATCCGGCTTGCGCCAAAATAATTTTTACTGTCATCCCGATCACAGGCACGTGAGTTCGCCAAAGGCGTAATATTCACGTGCCTTGTTTTTTTCTGACAATTCCATGAGCCTTTTACGGTCTGCCGCCACCATCAGCGGCCTCACCCTGCTGTCGCGCATTTCGGGCCTGGCCCGCGATATCCTGGTTGCCCGAACCTTCGGCGCCAGCCCGCTGACCGACGCGTTCTGGGTTGCTTTCCGGATTCCCAACCTATTGCGCCGCCTGTTCGCCGAAGGCGCTTTCTCGCAGGCGTTCGTGCCGATTCTTGGCGAAGCACGTAACCGGCACGATCAGGACAAGGTCAAGGCGCTACTGGATAATGTATTTATCGTACTGCTTTATGCGCTGATGCTGATCACCGTCCTGGGCATTATCGCTGCGCCATGGGTTGTTACCGCGATGGCCACCGGGATGTCTCATGCATCCACTGATACCGCCTTTGAATCGGCTGTATGGATGACGCGGGTGATGTTCCCGTATATCCTGTGCATGTCACTGGTCGCCTTTGCCTCTGCCGTACTCAACACCTGGAGCCGGTTTGCCATCCCGGCGTTCACGCCAATCCTGCTGAACCTGTCGATGATCCTGGCCTGCGTGCTGTTCACAGACATGTTTGCCACCCCTGTTTACGCCCTGGCTGTAGGCGTCATGCTTGGCGGTGTCGCCCAACTGGTCATGCAATGGGTGGCCCTGGCAAGACTGGGGCTGACGCCCAGGTTTTCATTGAATGTCAAAACCGCCTGGGCTGATCCGCTGGTGCGCAGGATCATCCGCCAGATGGGACCGGCGACATTGGGTGTGTCGGTCGCCCAGATCTCTATTCTGATCAACACCAACATTGCCACCTGGCTGCCCGCTGGCAGCGTCACCTGGCTCTCGTTTGCCGACCGGCTGATGGAGTTTCCCACAGCCCTGTTGGGGGTTGCGCTGGGGACAGTGCTATTGCCCAGCCTGTCGGCGGCACATAGCAAACAGGATACGCAGGCCTATAGCCATCTGCTAGATTGGGGCCTGAAACTGGTGCTGCTACTTGGATTGCCCGCCGCCCTGGGGTTGGCGTTGGCTTCGGACGCGCTGGTTGCCACGCTGTTCAATTATGGAGCCTTCAATGCCGCCGACGTACAGCAAACCCGCCTGTCGGTCATGGCATATGCGGTCGGACTGATCGGCATTCTGGCCGTCAAGATCCTGGCGCCTGGTTTTTACGCCAAACAAGACATTCGCACACCGGTAAAAATCGCCATTGGCGTACTTATTTTTACCCAAATCATGAATCTGATTTTTGTCCCGTTCATCCACCACGCCGGCCTTGCGCTGTCCATCGGGCTGGGCGCGACGGTAAATGCATTGTGTCTGCTGGTGGGACTGCGCCGCAAGAACATTTACCAACCTCGCGCTGGGTGGCTGGTCTTTTTCGCAAGACTGACGCCCGCCGTGGTCGCGCTGGCCTTGTGGATTCTGTTTCTGCAGCAATATATGAGCTGGACCGCCCTGACTCCGGGCACCCTCAACGCATGGATCAACGGCGAACTGGCGCAGCTCTTGCCCGCGCATGTGACCTTCACCCTGTCGCGCCTGCTGGCATTGATGACTCTGCTGGTTTCCTGCGGGCTGGTCTACTTTGCGGCGCTGTTCCTGGTAGGGTTTCGGCCGGCCGATTTCACGCGCCGTCGTTAACAGCACCCATGCCCGTGCCGACAACGGAAAATATCGGATCACGGGCCGCCAGGGCGGGATTGTTGTTGTCCTGAGCGCACAAATCTGTAAAAATACGGCGTAAACCAGTGTTTTTGCACAGATTTCTTGCATAACACGATGGATATGCTAAACTACCAGACTTTGCTGAATTAACTTAATTAAAGAACTACCATGG
>JBOIGK010000866.1:0-5238 GCA_050742695.1 Advenella sp.
TGGGCGAACAGGTTCAGATAGCTCATGATGGTTTCTGAGACCGTCTCGGGCATCAGGTTGTGCGTCAGAAACTGCTCGAGCGAGATTTTGAAATCGGTAAACAGAGGGAAGGCGGTAAACAGCGAAAGAATAACCGCCAGCATCGGCACGATGGCCAGCACAGTCGTAAAGGTCAGACTCGAGGCCACTTGCGTGAGTTTGTCGCGGATCAGCCGCTGGCCGCCGAATTTGATGGCTTTTTTGTAGAAAACAAAGCCCAGTTCAGAGTCTCCCATGTTCAGTCGCAACTCCTCCTGGGCTTCCATTGCTTCCTGTTGTTCCTGTTTCTTTTGCTGTTCCAAATCGAAATCGTTGTGTTTTGTCATGATCAGATGGCTCGTTTACCACGTTGGAAGGCCAACGCGATGGTACTCGGTTCAGTATCGTTTTAGTATAACAAACCACAAAGGTCACGCTGTTGCGCCGTCGCGGGGCTCAGTTGCAAATTGTAATTGCTGGGCGGTGGTCGCACTTGCAGCGATTGCGGGGATGACAACGAATATAATGAGCAGATTGATTAGCCAGACTGGACATTATTTTGACAAAACCTTCTTCAGCGCCTGTTGCCGATGTGCCGCAGGCCGGTCCCGCCAACCCGCAGCTCTCGCCGTCATCCGCAACTGAGCCGGCGCCTGCGTCGGTTCACCAGGCCCGGCAGATTGCATTGAATCCACGCTATCGGGTGGCGGCCTTTGTCTCGCTTTTGCTGCTGTTTTTGCTATGCATCGCCTGGGAATTATTCCTTGATCCGCTGGTGCCTGGCGGCAGCGTGTACGTACTCAAGGCGCTACCACTGCTATTTCCCTTGTATGGTGTTTACAAAGGCAATCTGTATACGCTGCAATGGTCATCCATGCTGGTGCTGCTGTATTTTACCGAAGGGGTGGTTCGCTGGTATTCTGATATCAGCACCACGTCGTCCATGCTTGGGGCCGTTGAAACGGTATTGTCGCTGGTGTTTTTTCTGGCCGCTATCCTTTATGTGCGACCGGCCAAACAGGCGGCAAAACGCGCCAAAAAACAGGGGAAATAACAATGCAATCGAATCTGAAAGTCAGCAACCGGTTTGCATCCTTGTCGCCGGCGTTTTATACGCGGCTCAGAATGCAGGGGCTGACAGATCCGACCTTGCTGCATGTCAATCCCGACGTACTGGCCCTGCTGGGACTGACCATGGAGGATGCGCGTTCGCCACAGTTTTTGTCTATCATGTCCGGTAACGCCGACTTGCCCAAGGGTGTAACGCTTTCTGCAGTATATAGCGGACATCAGTTCGGGGTTTGGGCTGGCCAACTGGGCGACGGGCGCGCTCATCTGTTGGGAGCCATTGGCGGCACAGACGGCAAAGGCAAACCGGCAGACTGGGAAATTCAGCTCAAGGGATCGGGCAAGACGCCATATTCACGTATGGGAGATGGTCGCGCCGTGTTGCGCTCTTCCGTGCGTGAATATCTGGCCAGCGCGGCCATGACCGGACTGGGCATCCCAACTACCCAGGCGCTGTGCCTGATCGGCTCGGACGATCCCGTGTACCGCGAAACGGTTGAAACGGCGGCGATTGTGGCGCGTGTAGCGCCGTCTTTTGTCCGGTTCGGTTCCTTTGAACATTGGTATGCAGCAAAGGATCCGGCACGCCTGCGGGAGCTGCTGGACTATGTGGTTAGCAGTTTTTTTGCCGACCAGATGCCGGCCCCGGACAGTGAACACACCCTGAACGATGTTATCGAGCGGTTTGTTGATATCGTTATCGAGCGCACAGCCACATTGATGGCCGACTGGCAATCCGTGGGCTTCAATCACGGCGTCATGAATACCGACAACATGTCGGTGCTGGGCCTGACGCTGGATTACGGCCCCTACGGTTTCATGGACGCATTCCGTATCAATCACGTCTGTAATCACACCGATACACAGGGGCGCTACGCCTGGAACGCGCAACCGTCTGTCGGTTTATGGAATCTATATCGTTTTGCCAACTGCTTTGTTGCCCTGGGGGCAGACCCCGAGCGCCTGAAGGCACGGCTTGAACGCTACGAGGGTTTGTTCATTACCGCCTACAGGGACCGCATGCTTGCCAAGCTGGGGTTGCAAGCCTGGAAGGAAGGAGACGATGAGCTTATTGACGGCTGGTGGCGCGTGCTGCATGACCAGTCAGCAGATTTTTCCCTGAGTTTTCGTTATCTGGCGCAGATTGATGACGATGAAAGCGCATTGCGCAGCCTGTTTGCCGATACGGCCGGGCTTGAGCAATGGCTGGTATCGTATCGCACGCGCTTGCAGGACAATGACGGCGATGCCCGGGCCCGTGCCAGCCGGATGGATCGAGTCAATCCGCTTTATGTATTGCGCAACTATCTGGCAGAAGAAGCGATACAGGCGGCGGCAAAAGGGGATATGAGCGTGACCGATTCTCTGCTGCAGGTGCTGCGTGATCCCTATACTGCCCAGCCGGGTATGGAACATTATGCGGAACCGCCGCCGCAGTGGGGGCGGGAGCTTGAAGTCAGTTGTTCATCATAGCTGGAAGCGGTCAACGGCAGCTGGGTTTTCATCGGGTCTGGCTGGCCGGCCAGCCGCAGCCAGCTGCATTTGACGTTAATGCGATCACTGCCGCAGTTTCTGGTATTCTTCAGTACTTTCCTCGGTCCGCAACAGACGTGCAACACATTTTTACTGGATAAGATATGTCGGGTAACACATTAGGCAAACTTTTTTCGGTCACCAACTTCGGTGAATCCCACGGGCCGGCGATCGGCTGCGTGGTGGATGGCTGTCCGGCGGGTATGGACTTGTCTGCCCAGGATATTCAGATCGAGCTTGATCGTCGGCGTCCCGGAACCTCGCGCCATGTCACGCAACGGCAGGAGCCGGATACCGTTGAGATTTTGTCTGGCGTGTATGAAGGCAAAACTACAGGCACGGCAATTGGCCTGTTGATCCGCAATCAGGATCAGCGCAGCAAGGACTATTCCGCGATCGCCGATACCTTCCGTCCTGGCCACGCCGATCGGACCTATTGGGAAAAATATGGCATTCGTGATCCGCGCGGGGGCGGCCGTTCTTCGGCACGGCTGACGGCGCCAACGGTTGCTGCCGGAGCCATCGCCAAAAAATGGCTGAACGAAAAGTTCGGGACAGTCATCAGGGGCTACATGAGCCAGTTGGGCCCTATCCAGATCCCTTTCAAATCCTGGGACGAGATTGCAACCAATCCGTTTTATGCACCCGATGCCTCGGTGGTGCCCGAGCTGGAGGCATTTATGGATCAGTTGCGCAAGGATGGTGACTCTATTGGCGCGCGCATCGAAGTGGTGGCCCAGGGGCTGCCGGCTGGCTGGGGCGAGCCCCTGTATGACAGGCTTGATGCCGATATTGCATTTGCAATGATGGGGCTGAATGCGGTCAAGGGCGTATCCATTGGCGCTGGTTTTGAGTGTATTACCCAGCGCGGTTCAGAGCATGGTGATGAGCTTACGCCCGACGGCTACTTGAGTAATCATGCCGGTGGGGTGCTCGGTGGTATTTCCACAGGCCAGGACATCACAGTTTCGCTTGCCATTAAACCCACCTCCAGTATTCGCATCGAACGCAAGTCGGTAAACCAGGCGGGTGAGCCGGTCATGGTGCAGACGCTGGGTCGCCATGATCCGTGCGTGGGCATTCGCGCCACTCCTATTGCCGAAGCATTGCTGGCCTTGGTTTTGATTGATCACGCATTGCGACAGCAAGCCTATCGTTAATGTAGCTTCCCGAATCTCAAGGCTTACTTTGCGCGGATGTATGCCAGACCCAGTGCGTCACAGCGGATAGAACAGGCGTTTGCAAACTGAGCCAATATTGAAGCGGACAGGCAGGCATTTGTGCGCTATCCGCTTCGTTTTCACGGCTGTGTTACTCTGATTTGAAATTGGCTTTGAGCACCGTGCCCGATACCGACCCGAATGAAATATCGGGATAGCCGTCCTTTTTGCAGACGGCCTTCATGATGATCTCATCACCATCTTCCAGAAAGCTGCGGCTTTCACCCCATGGCAGGGAAATGGGTTTTTTGCCGGCAGCAGAAAGCTCAAGCAGAGAGCCCGCCTGGTCGGCATCGGGACCGGACAGCGTACCGGTGCCCAGCATATCGCCAGGTTGCAGATTGCAGCCGTTGACTGTGTGATGAGTGATCAGTTGTGCGGCAGTCCAGTAGGCATCCTTGAAATTGCTGGTGGCCAGCGTAAAGGGTTGCTGACCGCTATCGCGCGACTGCTGCGTTGTGATTTGCACTTCCAGCTCGATATCATAGGCGCCGCCTTCAGCGTTGGCTTGCGAATGCAGATAGGGCAGCGGTTGCGGATCTGTGGCCGGATGGGAAAATGCGGTACGGAATGGTTCGAGCGCTTCCAGGGTGATGACCCACGGTGAAATGGTAGAAGCAAAGTTCTTGGAAAGGAACGGACCCAGCGGCACGTATTCCCAGGCTTGCAGGTCGCGGGCCGACCAGTCGTTCAGGATGCAAAAACCAAAGATATGTTTTTCTGCCTGTTCGATATCAATGCGCTGGCCCTGTTCATTGCTTTCACCAACGAATATTCCCAGTTCCAGTTCGTAGTCCAGCCGTTTGCATGGGCCGAAGTCGGGTGCATCGCCTTCGTTTTGTGGTTTTGTCTGGCCTACCGGGCGCGGGAATGCCTGGCCGGACACGCCGATGCTTGAGGCCCGGCCATGGTAGCCGATGGGTACCCATTTATAGTTTGGCAGCAGCGGATTGTCGGGCCGGAACTGTTTGCCGATAGAGGTGGCGTGGTGCACGGAGATATAAAAATCGGTGTAGTCGCCGATGCGCGATGGTGTGATAAATTCGGCTTCGTCCTGGGCCACCAGCAATGGACGGATGGCCTCCTCATGTGGGGATCCGGAACGCAGGGCGTCTGATAATGCCAGGCGCAGTGCAGACCAGTAGGGCTGGCCAAGCGCCATCAGGCCATTGAGCTGGATGCCCTGGCATGCCTCCAGTGCCTGTTGCGCCTTGTCGGTAAACAGATTCAGGTCATATAGGCGGGACAGGTCGACGATCTGATTGCCGATGCCTACACCGGGACGAAATGCTTCGCCGGATCCGCGACGGCGAAACGAGGCAAAAGGCAAGTTCTGAATGGGGAAACCGTTGCCGGTTGTGTTGGCACTGTCCACCCAGCTGGTGAGGTCTGCCTGGTG
>JBOIGK010000867.1:0-3900 GCA_050742695.1 Advenella sp.
GCCGTCGGTGGCGCTGGCCAAGCGGCTGATTGATGCGTCGTGCTTCGATCGGGTGTTTTTCACCAACAGTGGCGCCGAGGCCAACGAGGGTGTGATCAAGCTGGCGCGCAAATGGGGCCAGAAGAACAAAAAGGGCGCCTACAAAATTATCACGTTCGACCACAGTTTTCACGGCCGCACACTGGCCACCATGTCTGCCTCGGGCAAGCCCGGTTGGGACACGAAATTTGCGCCGCAGGTCGATGGCTTTCCCAAGGCTGAACTGAATAACCTGGAATCGGTCAAGGCGTTGATTGACGACAATACTGTTGCCATCATGCTGGAACCGGTGCAGGGCGAAGGCGGTGTTATTCCTGCTGAAATGGCGTTCATGAAAGCGCTGCGCGAACTGACCCGCGAGAACAATATGCTGCTGATCGTGGACGAAGTGCAGACAGGCATGGGCCGTTGCGGTGAACTGTTTGCCTATCAGGCTTACGGCATAGAGCCCGACATCATGTCGCTAGGCAAAGGTATTGGTGGCGGCATTCCTTTGGCCGCCATGCTGGCCCGCGAAGAAGTGTCGTGCTTTGAGCATGGCGATCAGGGCGGTACCTACAATGGTAATCCATTGATCACTGCCGGTGGCATTGCTGTTTTCGATACGCTGATTGCACCCGGGTTTATGCAAAGTGTTCAGGCCCGCTCCGAACAGTTGTCGCAAGGTCTGCTGGCACTGTCGGAAAAATGGGGCATGAAAGGCGAGCGTGGCATGGGCATGTTGCGCGCGTTGATTCTGGACAAGGACGACGGACCGGCCATTGTGGACGCAGCACGCGAGCGCGGCCCGGAAGGTATGCTGTTGAATGCGCCGCGACCGAATCTGCTGCGCTTTATGACCGCATTGAATATGACCGAAGACGAACTCAAGTTAATGCTGACCTGGCTGGACGAAGTCATTGCCCAGGTCAGAGCCTGATCGAGCCCTGTCTGCCGACAGGGCAATGAGCTAACCGGATGGTCGAATCCATCCGGTTTCTCCCAACGGATGACAAGGAGCAGACATGCAGAACGAGATGGAACTCAAAGAACTGGTTATCGAGCTGTCGGATAATCTGAATCAATGCATGGCACAGCAGGCGGCCCTGCAACACGCGGTGTATGCGTTGCTGGCGAATGTGAGCGACAAAAAGGCCGTGCGCAATTCGCTGAATATCTGTGCTGAAAGTTTTCTGGAGGCCCAGGAGTCTTTGGGTTTGCCGGACGATATGATTGAAACCTATCAGGACGAAATCGCTGAACTGCTCGATACGCTGTCAGATGATATCGAACAACAGCGTGATGCTGAGTGGGCCAACGAAGGTGGCAATATACATCTGGACGAAGGCAAGCAGTAAAAACGCTTCAATGAAAAATTCCGAGACGGTGTCTCGGAATTTCATACTCTTGAATCTGGCTCAGATCTTCACGTTACCCGACCTGTTTACGTTCGGATTTCGCTGAAGGAGGACGCGACATCTCAGGTGTCTGCCTCTTCAATCCTGATCAATTCCGCTCCATCCGTTACCTGATCGCCAACGGCAAAGAATACTTCCTGGACAATACCCGATGTGGGTGCAGTGATGGCGTGCTCCATTTTCATGGCCTCCATGACCATCAGGGCATCGCCTTTTTTTACGGTATCGCCGGCCTTGACAGACAGAGAGATGATTTTGCCTGGCATGGGAGCGGTCAGATTGCCACCATGGTCTGCGCTCTCGTCGGCGGCATGGCGCAACTGGTCCGGCAGGCCGAAAATACGGGTGCCGCCGGTTTGTCCTGTGCCAAACAACCAGGCCTGTTCTCCGTCGCGTACGACGGTGCCGCGATAATTGCGGCCATCCAGATTGACCTGGGTGTGCCAACTGGCGCCATCGGCTTGGGCTGACCATGACAGAGGGTAGCTTCGATCCTGGTGCAGTAGTTGCCACTGTCCGTCAACGCGCTGCATGTGCAGAGTGTGGCCGATATCGCCATCCTGCAGTTGCAGGGTCTGTTGGTAGGAACCCGACAGGCGCCAGCCATCTGTGCTGTTCCATGGGTCGATACTGTGATCTCCCTGGTTGCGGTTATGTCCGGTTTGCCCCTGGGCACTGATCCAGGTGGCGGCCACGCAGGCCAGTGCCGGCAATGTGGCTTCGGTATGTTCGGGCAGCAACTGCTCGCGATTTTTTTCGATCAATCCTGTGTCCAGGTCGGCGGTAGCAAACGCCGTGTTTTCCATGAGCCGGCCCAGAAACGCAAGATTGGTGCGAACGCCAACCACATGTGTTTGCGCCAGCGCCGTATGCATGCGTGCAATGGCCTGTTCCCGGTTTTCACCCCAGACAATCAGCTTGGCGATCATGGGGTCGTAATAGGGCGAGATGGTATCGCCCTGGCCCACGCCGCCATCGACACGAACCGTGCCGTTGCGGAAGGTGACATGATCCGGCAGGCGCAGATGGCTTAGCGTGCCGATGGAAGGCAGAAAGCCGTTGTCTGGATTTTCTGCGTAGATCCGCGCTTCAATGGCATGGCCTTGCATGGTCAGTTGCGCTTGCGTCAAAGGCAAGGGCTGGCCGGCGGCGACGCGCAATTGCCATTCGACCAGGTCCAGCCCGGTAATCATCTCGGTGACCGGATGCTCCACCTGCAGACGGGTATTCATTTCCATGAAGTAAAAGCGACCGTCGGGCTCAGCGATGAACTCGACCGTGCCGGCGCCCACATAGCCCACGGCCTTGGCGGCAGCGACTGCCGCCTCGCCCATTTGCTTGCGGCGTTCCGCGGTCATGCCCGGCGCCGGGGCCTCTTCGATGACTTTCTGGTGGCGGCGCTGAACCGAGCAGTCACGCTCGAACAGGTACACGGCATTGCCCTGGCTGTCGGCAAATACCTGGATCTCGATATGGCGCGGTTTGGTCAGATAGCGTTCGATCAGAACCATATCGTCGCCAAAGCTGCTGATAGCTTCACGCTTGCATGAAGCCAGGGCGGCGATAAACTCCTCCGAGCTATTGACCACGCGCATGCCTTTGCCGCCACCGCCGGCGCTGGCCTTGATCAATACCGGATAGCCGATGTGGTCGGCTTGCTGATGCAAAAAGGCGGGGTCCTGGTCTTTGCCATGATAGCCCGGCACCAGGGGGACGCCGGCCTGTTCCATAAGGGATTTGGCGGCAGACTTGCTGCCCATGGCGGCAATGGCAGAGGCGGGTGGTCCGATAAAGGTGACGCCTGCCTGCCCGCAGGCCTGGGCAAAGGCTTCGTTTTCGGACAGAAAGCCGTAACCGGGGTGAATCGCCTGGGCGCCTGTCGCCCGTGCTGCGTTCAGGATCACATCGCCCAGCAGATAGCTGGCGCGAGGCTCGGCTGCGCCAATATGGACCGATTCATCGCAGGCATGCACGTGCGCTGCGTTGGCATCGGCATCGGAGTAGACCGCGACAGTACGAATGCCCATGCGGCGGGCAGTGGCGGCCACGCGGCAGGCGATTTCGCCGCGATTGGCAATCAGGATGGTATGGAACATGGTCTTGTCTCCGGTCAGATACGGAACACGCCGAAACGGGTGTCTTCTATCGGGGCGTTCAGGGCTGCGGACAGGCTCAGCGCCAGCACCCGGCGGGTGTCGGCAGGCTGGATGATGCCGTCATCCCACAGGCGCGCGGTGGCATAGTATGGGTGTCCTTCGCGTTCGTACTGGTCGCGAATCGGGGCCTTGAATAGTTCTTCTTCGTCGGCAGACCAACTGTCGCCCTTGGCCTCGATACCATCGCGGCGGATCGTAGACAGCACGCTGGCCGCCTGCTCACCGCCCATGACCGAGATACGGGCATTGGGCCACATGAAGAGCATGCGCGGATTGAAGGCGCGGCCGCACATGCCGTAGTTGCCGGC
>JBOIGK010000868.1:0-2772 GCA_050742695.1 Advenella sp.
CTGATTGCTGACCTGCTCAGTGGTCTGGGACTGTCCACCCTCGTACCGCAGCAGTGCCGCCGACGAACAGGTGGCCGAGCTTTCCAGGGAGATCAGATTGACATTCATAAACTGCGCTTATTCACAAAAAAGGTGTTAACAGCCGCAAGCCCAAGGCCGGCGGCCGACTGCCCCCGATTACACGCGAGCGACCTGTGACAGGTGAGCGGCATTCGGGCACATGATCCCGCAATTATAAACAGGAAGCCGGTTTTGCCCGGGACGTATTGCGTTAAAATGCAAGTAGTACCTATTTGTACGTTCTGTCGGCCTATATAAGCACCAAAACCATCGGCATGACGTCTCATTGTTTGCATTTTGAAATAAAATGTATCCATTTGCATCCCACCATCAACATCTATCCAGAGAAATATTTTTAGTGTAACTGATGGTGAAAATTCAGCCATGTGCGACAGCAGAAACTGTAACATGTGCTCAAATAGCCTTGTCACTTCTCTTGGAAGCTCTTAACCAATTAGTATGAATACACCACAAACTGCCTCGTCAACACCTCCACGCAAAATTCTGGTAGTCGATGATGACCCTCGCCTTCGCGACCTGCTGCGCCGATACCTGACTGAACAGGGGTTCAATGTGTTCGTAGCAGAAGACGGGAAGGAAATGACCAAGCTCTGGCAGCGCGAACATTTCGACCTGCTGGTCCTGGATCTGATGTTGCCCGGGGAAGATGGTCTGTCCATCTGTCGCCGGCTTCGCGGCGCCAACGACAATACCCCTATCATCATGCTTACGGCCAAGGCCGAAGAAATCGACCGCATTCTGGGCCTGGAGATGGGCGCGGACGATTATCTGTCCAAACCATTCAATCCTCGTGAACTGCTTGCCCGAGTCAACGCCATTTTGCGCCGTCGCGGCTCCGAAGAGCACCCCGGCGCACCCAGCCAGGAAAACGAATCGATTGCTTTCGGGCCCTACACCCTGAATCTGTCCACGCGTACGCTGTCCCGCGGCGAAGAAGTGGTCGCCATCACCACGGGTGAATTCTCGGTGCTCAAAGTATTTGCCCGCCACCCCAAAGTACCGCTGTCACGCGACAAGCTAATGGAGCTGGCTCGTGGCCGCGAATATGAAGCCTTCGACCGAAGTCTTGACGTTCAGATTTCCCGCCTGCGCAAGCTGATAGAGCCGAATCCGGCCAAACCGGTATTTATCCAGACCGTTTGGGGATTAGGTTACGTCTTCGTTCCGGACGGCGGTAACTAAAAGACGGCGCCGCCATGGCCGCTGCCCCGGTTCAGGTTCCTCAACTGCAGAATTTCGCATCAAAAATCCGGCTGAGCTTGTTCAGCCGGTCTTTTTTCCTGCTTGCAGCATTGCTGGCCGTCAGTCTGACGTGCTGGCTGATCGTATTTTTCAACATGCAGGAAGAGCCGCGTGCCTCGCAAATGGCCGAGCGCGGTATTACTGCACTCAAAATTACCCGCAAGTCGCTCGCCTACGTCCCCCCCAATGACCGCAATGCACTGGTGATTGACCTGGCCACGACCGGGGATATCCAGGTTTTTCCCCGGCAATTGGATGATGTGTTGCAGCCATTGCCGGATACTACGTTCTGGCGCATTTTCGCAGACAAAATCCAGCGCTCCGACACCCAGACCGTGACCAAGATCGCCTCCAGCATGAATGGCGAACCCGGCATCTGGATCAGTTTCAACGTGGGCGACGAACTGTACTGGCTGCTGCTCAAATCGTCCACAGACAATCTGCCGCAGATGCGCGAATGGATCGGCTGGGGCGTGATCGCCCTGCTGCTGGCGCTGATCGGGGCCGCGATCAGCGTCCGGTTTGTCAATACGCCGCTGTCACGGCTGGCCAAGGCCGCCCAGCAGGTCGCGCGAGGTGAAAACCCGGCCCCCTTGCCGGACGACCAGGGACCACTGGAAATCCGTGAACTCAATAATGCCTTTAATCGCATGGCGCGCGATATCCGTCAGACGGAAGCTGACCGGGAATTAATGCTGGCCGGCATTTCTCATGATCTGCGCACGCCCCTGGCGCGTATGCGCCTGGAAATCGAACTGAGTAATGTCAGCGACGAAACCCGCAGCGCCATCGATGAAGACCTTGGCCAGATCGATCACAGTATCGGCCAGTTGATGGAGTATGCCCGGCCGGCCGGGGTGCTCCCGGAGAAGGCCATCAATATTTCCTCCATTTTGCGGGACATCTCCGACAGGGAAAAAGCGCATACGGAATCGCTCGGCGGCACGCTGCGCACCATGATCCAGCCGAATCTGTACGCACGGATCGGGGAACTGAACCTGAAGCGAATTGTCAGCAATCTGATTGAAAACAGTCGGCGCTACGGTCGATCCGTCGCTGACGGCCAACCCCATATCCTGGTGCGGGTCCGCGAAAAAGGCAGCATGATCGAGATCGATGTCTGCGACAATGGTGCAGGCATCAATGCCAAGGATACCGAAAGACTGCTGCGCCCCTTTTCACGTGGCGAAGCCGCACGGACTGGCGTGTCGGGCGCTGGCCTGGGCCTGTCGATCGTCGAACGACTGCTGCAGCACGTGGGCGGCACCCTGAAACTGCTGCCGAACCATCCAACCGGACTGATCGGACACATAGAAATTCCCAAAGCGCGAGATAGAAATTATCAATTAGACAGCCCGTATTGATAGTGTAAAATAACATTAAAACTTATATTGGAAAGTGGGCGAGGCCATCGTGGCAAACCGCCTACTCCCCTGCCATGCCTTGCGG
>JBOIGK010000869.1:0-2075 GCA_050742695.1 Advenella sp.
GCTTGATGAACGGCAACACTGCCGGCAAATTCAGAAACCCGACCTTGACCAGTCCGCCGGCCAGGTCTGTTGATGCGGGCGCCGCCCCCTTGTAGGGTATGTGCAGTAATCTGGCCTGCGTTTTCTGTTTGAAATTTTCTCCCGTCAGATGGGGGGAACTGCCGTTGCCGGCCGAGGCATAGGTATATTTTTCCGGGTTATTCTGACTATCCTTGATCAGTTCATCGACCGATTTCAAACCCGAATCGGCCGCAACGGTTAACACATTCGGAATATTGCCAACCATGCCGACAAAGGTAAAGTCCTTGATGCCGTCATACGGTACCTTTTGCATCAGGGGTGTTACCACATGCGCGGCTGCAGTACCGAACAGCACGGTATAGCCATCGGGTTTGGCCCGGGCAACATACTCGGCGCCGATGCTGGCGCCGCCACCCGGTTTGCTCTGGATGATAATGGACTGGCCCAGCACATCACTCATTTGCTTTGCCACAATACGCGCCAGAATATCAGCCGGGCCTCCGGCAGCATAAGGGTTGGTGAACGTAATTGGTTTATCCGGAAAGCCGGCAGCCTGCGCCGTATGCAGGACGCCCGCCGCCAGTATCGTTATGGCGCCGGCAAAGAGCCGGTTGCGGCTGGAAAAGTGGTTGGACATATCTGTCTCCTGTATTGCTGATTTTTGCATCAGTCGAAAATGGCGCTGTAATGGCAGATCCTCGAACAACTCAACCGGATATGCCAACCGTAATATCAAATTGCCTTCAGTTGCCTCAAACCCAGGATTTGTTCTTCAGTCAGCCCGAGTTTTTCCATCAAGATATGATCTGTATGTTCGCCCAGCAGGGGTGGCCGTCCCATGACCGGGTTGTCGTATCCTGTAAACTTGAACGGTACGGCAATTCCTTCAAATTCACCTACCTGGGGGTGCGCAAAGCGCTGCACCAGCTCCCGGCTTGCCACATGGGCGTCGGCAAAAATCTCATCGACCGACATAATCGGTCCGGCCGGCACCCCACGTTCGTCGCACAACTGGCAAAGGCGGGCGCGATCCAGCTTGCCAATGGCCTGCTGCAATCCCTGCATGACTTCGCTGCGCCGCCGCACCCGCTCGGCATTTTTTGCCAGCCCGGCGTCTGCCGCCCATTGATCCAGTCCGAGCAGCTCGCACAATGGTTTCCAGTGCTGGTCGCTGCCGGTAATCTGCACCCATCGGCTATCGGCACACTCGAAAGCAGCAGACGGCACCCGCCCGGGGTGTTCTGTGCCCAGCCGAGCCGGCACCTCGCCCAGCGAAAAATAGCGGGCGGCAGCCAGTGATAGCAAGCCAACCTGCCCATCGAACATGGAAAAATCCACATGGCAGCCACGACCCGTTCGATCTTTGCCAACCATGGCAGTCAGAATGGCGATCACAATCCATAACCCCGAAGTCAGGTCAGCAACCGGCAAGCCGGGTTTGACAGGACCGCCGCCACGTTCTCCGGTCAGGCTCATGATGCCGCCCATCGCCTGGAAAACCGTGTCATAGCCCTTGCGCGGCGCATACGGTCCTGTCATGCCAAAGCCGGTGCACGATACATAGACGATGTCTTCGTTCTGTTCTTTGATGGCATCGTAGTGCAGATGGTATTTTTTCAGGGTATCGACCGGAAAATTTTCCAGAAACACATCTGCCTCGCGCGCCAGTTCCCGGATGATTTTCTGTCCCTCTTGCGAGCGCAGATTGACGGTGATCGATTGCTTGCTACGGTTAAATGCAAAAAAGTAGGCCGATTCGCTGCCATGCTCTCCTGTCACGCGCGGCTCGAAATGACGCGTTTCATCACCGGCGACCGGCTGTTCCACCTTGATCACCTGCGCGCCCATTTCGGCCAAAATCATAGAGGCAAACGGACACGCCAGTACCCGTGACAGATCGAGTATCTTCAGTCCTTCCAGTGGTCGCATGTTTGCCTTCATGGTTTGCTGAAACCGCGCATCATGACGTTAGCATCACGGCCGACAGCCAGCGCCTCTTCTAGGGTCAAATCTGCCGCGCGATAAAATGTGCGCTTGGTCGTCGCCATCGCCAC
>JBOIGK010000870.1:0-7609 GCA_050742695.1 Advenella sp.
ACATAAGACGACGCTCTTCCTGGATGCGTACTTCCAGCGCCTCGGCGTCCTTGTTTGCATCGCCATATTCGTCGTCGTTGCCAAAATGCGGCAGCAGCCCTTCTTCTACGCCAACCATGTGTACATAGGGATATTCCAGACCCTTGGAAGCATGGATGGTCGTCAGCCGCACGGCATCGGGATCTTCATCGTCTTCGCTGCGTTCCAGCATGGTGATCAGGGCAATATGCTGAACCAGTTGCGCAAGCGTCAAGCCGTCTTCCTGTGCCTTGCGCTTGAGCCAGTTGGTCAATTCCAGTACGTTCTGCCAGCGCGATTGTGCTGCTCGCTCTTCCTGGGTGTCATATAAATAGCGCTCGTAATCGATGTATTTCATCAATTCGTCCAGCAGCTCGGTGGCGCCTTCGGCCGGCGTGGCTGCGCCGCCATCGGTCCTGCCGCGCCCGGAACGCCATTGTATATTTCGGATGAAATCAACAAAAACCTTCAGGGGCTCAAGCTGGCGCGGTGCGATACGTGTAGCGGCCAGCTCATCGTGAACAGCATCGAACAGCGAACAATTGAGCTGCGTGGCCGTGTCCCCGAGCGCTGTCAGGCTGGCTTGCCCCACGCCACGTTTGGGCGTGGTAACCGCGCGAATGAACGCAGGATCGTCTTCTTCGTTGGCGACAATGCGCAGGTACGCAATGATATCGCGGACCTCGGCCTTGTCGAAAAAGCTTTGCCCGCCGGCAATCACATAGGGAATCCGCAGCTCCCGGAATGTCTGCTCGAACAAGCGCCCCTGATGGTTGCCACGATAGAGCACAGCGTAGTCCTTCCAGCGGGCATTGCGTTCGAAACGGGACGCCGAGATACGCATGCCCACCGATTCGGCCTCGGCCTCTTCGTTGTCCATGACCACCACCTGTATGGGCTCGCCCTGCCCCAGCGTTGACCAGAGTTTTTTACCAAACAGATTGGGATTGCGGCTGATGACCTGATTGGCCGCGTCCAGTACGGTCGCGACCGAGCGATAATTTTGCTCCAGCTTGATAATGCGCAGTGCCGGATAATCCTGGGGCAACTTGGCCAGGTTTTCAATGGTGGCGCCGCGCCAGGCGTAAATGGCCTGATCATCGTCACCCACCGCCGTAAACATGTCGCGCAGTCCGGTCAGGGATCGCACCCACTGGTATTGGCACACGTTGGTGTCCTGGTATTCGTCCAGTAGCATATAGCGACAGCGCCGCTGCCAGCGCTCGCGCACCTCATCGTTGGTGCTCATCAGCGTGGCCGGCATGACAATCAGATCGTCGAAATCCACCGATTGATACGCACGCAAGGTTGCATCGTAGCTGCGGTACACGCGGGCCGCGTCCATTTCATCAGGGGTCTGGGCGATTTTTTCTGAGTCATCGGGCGTAATCAGCGCGTTTTTCCATAGCGATATCTGCTGCTGCACGCTGCGCAACCGGCCCTTGTCAGTGGTTGCCAGCAACTCCTGAATCACGCCCAGCGCGTCAGTAGAGTCCAGGATGGAAAACCCGGGCTTCAACCCCGCCAGCACCGCCTCTTCCCGCAAAAAACGCACGCCCAGCGCATGAAATGTGCTGATCGTCAGGCCTCTGAGACGTTTCTTTTCCACGCTTTGCTGAATACGTTCAGCCATTTCGCGCGCCGCCTTGTTGGTGAACGTCAAGGCAATGATGCCGCGGGCATCGTAACCGCATTCATTGATCAGATAGGCAATTTTCTGAGTGATGACGCGGGTCTTGCCGCTGCCGGCGCCAGCCAGCACCAGGCATGGCCCGTTCAGATACAGCACCGCCTCTCGCTGCGCGGGATTCATCGATTGCAGTGCATTGCTCATTATTTAAATTTCCAGTGGGTCTACTTCGATGAAATAACGCATGCGCTGCTTCTGTCCTATCGTTTGGACCTGTGGCAACCACTGCTGCAGAAAACGCTGCAGCGCCGGTCTTGATGCCGATTCGACCAGCAATTGAGCCCGCTCAACGTGGGCGACGCGCAGAATCCTCAGGGGGACAGGATCGTAGAGACGCACGGCCTCGGGCTCTCCATCACCAGAGACGACCAAAGCAGCCTGCTCCCGGATGTCCTGAAGAAAGGCCAGCGCCAGTTGCACACTTTTGGCTTCGGCGGTGATCAGAGCCTGAAAGGTAAAGGGCGGCAGGCCCGTATCCTGGCGCTCAGCCAGCAAGTCGTCGGCAAAGGCCGGGAAGTCGTTGTTAAGCAGTGTCTGATAGACCGTATGATCGGGATAACCGGTTTGAATCAGCACCTGCCCCCCTTCCATATGACGCCCTGCCCGACCGGCTACCTGCAGCAACTGAGCAAACAGGCGCTCGGGGGCGCGAAAATCGGCAGAAAACAGCATGGAATCTGCATTGAGTACCGCAACCAGGCCAAGCCGCTTGAAGTCATGCCCCTTTGCCACCATTTGCGTGCCTACCAGAATATCGATATTGCCGGTATGCACTTCATCGAATAACCGCAGGGCACTGCCCTTTAAGCGTGTGCTGTCGGCGTCGATGCGCTGGATTCGCGCGGCGGGAAACGTTTCCTGCAGAAACTCTTCAACCCGTTGGGTGCCGCGCCCCAGCGGCTGCAAATCCTGGTTACCGCAATCGGGGCAGATGGACGGGACACGACTGTGGAAACCACAATGGTGACATTGCAACTGATAGCCGCTGCCAGGGGGGCGATGCAGTACCGTATGTACCGAGCACCGCGGACACTGGCTGACCCAGCCGCAAGAGGCGCAATGCATCACGGGGGCGTAGCCCCGACGATTCAGAAACACCATGGACTGTTCGCCACGCTCGAGGCGGGTGCGGATAGCTTCCAGCACGCTCGGCTCAAACCCCTGGTTAAGTTTGGCCTTCCGGGTATCCACAAGACGAATGTCGGGAAGAAAGCGGGTTCTGGCGCGCTGCTCCAGGCTCAATCGCGTATAGCGACCGCTGAGCGCATGATGCCAGGTTTCCAGAGAAGGCGTAGCCGATCCCAAAATCAGCGGAATACCCGCATGATGTGCGCGCCAGACAGCCAGATCGCGCGCCGAATAGCGCAAGCCCTCTTGCTGCTTGTATGAAGCATCGTGTTCCTCATCGACAATGATCAGACCAGGATTGTCCAGTGGCGCAAAAATTGCCATGCGCGTGCCCAGCAGCACCTTGAGTTTGCCGCGCTGGGCGTCTGCCCAGGCCTTCAGACGCTCGCCATCGGCCAGCCCACTGTGAAATACGGCAATTTCCTCGGGAGCCACAATATCTGCAAAGCGGGCTCGCACAGCCGTCTCCAGCTGTGGGGTCAGATTAATTTCCGGCACCAGCATCAATATCTGCTGGCCCCGCTGCAAGAAAGTGAGCGCCGCGTGCAGATACACTTCTGTCTTGCCGCTTCCGGTCACGCCATGCAGTAGATAGGCCGCATAGCCGTCTGACTGGCATATTTGCTGCACGGCATGTTGCTGCTGGGCATTCAATACGATTGGGGAGGCGACCGCCGGGGCGACTGCACTGCGTTTTTTACGATCGGCGCGCGCTACCGGGCCGCCAGCGGACCGCTTGCCCAAATAAGCAGCCGGTTTTCTTAAGCCGTTGGGCAACACCGGAAGAATGACCTCGCCCAACGAGCGCTGATAGTAACGCGATGCAAAATGGGCCAGGGCCAGCCAGGAAGCTGAAAAAGCAGGAAGATCGTCCAGCACCTGCTCCACATCGCGGATCTGGTCAGGATCAAGCGCGGGCGCCGGTAGCAATTCGATGACCACACCGATAAGCTGTCGCGAGCCGAAAGGCACAATGACGCGCTGCCCTATTTGCACCGCATGCTCGCATCGATAGTCGAATGCCTCCTGTCGAGGAATATCCAACACGATACGAACCCAGCTGACTTGCACGCTTAATTCCTGAAAAAGAGAAGACAAATGGCAGCAAAGCCACCTGTTTGAGTATTACCTTTAAGTTACATATCCATGTCAACACTTAAAGTAGTTTCGCAGGTATCAGCGTTAAAGCATCTGCCCGAAACCACTTATTAAATAATTGACTCTGCCTGTGGATAACTTTGGGGAAAACTATATTACAAAAAAACTATTGAAATGAATTGAAGGATCAAATTTTTTTCATACCCGAAACTTCATAAACTAATTTCTTAAAATTCAATAACTTAAAACGCAAGCTCATTGTGTTACAACAGTTTGTCCAAAAACAACAGCAGCTTGACATCTGTGTACAACTTGGCCTTAACCGTGTTTGCTTGCGCTATAGCTGTGCACTTCATCGACCAGGAATGACACATTTTGGGGCGGTGTAAATTGTGAAATTCCGTGACCAAGATTGAATACATGCCCCCCATTTGTTACCGGTCCGAAGTCGTCAATGACGCGGCGCACTTCCTGGCGAATGGCGTTTTCTGTTCCAAACAGAGCCATGGGATCTATATTGCCTTGCAATGCAACACGATCGCCTACCCGCTTGCGCGCCTGCTTCAGGTTGACGGTCCAGTCAAGCCCGACCGCATCGCAACCACTGTTAACGATGTCTTCCAGCCACAAGCCGCCGCCCTTGGTAAACGAAATGACCGGCACCGTAACACCATCATGATTGCGTTCCAGCTGGCTGATTACCTTGGTGATGTATGCAAGTGAAAATTGCTGATACAGGCCATCGGCCAGTACACCGCCCCAGCTGTCAAAAATCATGACCGCCTGGGCTCCCGCGCGAATTTGCTCATTCAGATACTGTGCAGTCGCCTGTGCGGTGACTTCCAGAATATGGTGCAGCATCGCAGGCTGCGCATACATCATAGTTTTGATCTGACGATAATCTGAGGAACCTCGCCCTTCTACCATATAACAGGTAACGGTCCACGGGCTGCCGGCAAAGCCGATCAGAGGTACACGACCATTGAGCGACTGGCGGATCTGGCTGACAGCGTCGAACACGTAGCGCAACTGATTCATATCGGGAACGGCAAGCTGCTCGACATCTTGCTGCGTGCGCAAGGGACGGGCAAATTGCGGACCTTCACCAGCAACAAAACCCAGTCCGAGACCCATGGCATCGGGCAACATGAGAATATCGGAAAACAGAATGGCCGCATCCAGGGGAAACCGATCCAGAGGCTGCAAAGTGACTTCCGTGGCGAAGTCCGGATTTTTGGCCAGTCCCAGAAAGGACCCCGCCCTGGCGCGGGTCTCGTTATATTCAGTCAGGTATCGTCCAGCCTGACGCATCAACCATACAGGCGTATAGGGAACATGCTGGCGCTGCAGTGCGCGCAGGAAAACATCGTTCTGCAAAACCGGGAAAGCCATCGGGCACCTTTAATATCTATAAATCTATGATTTTCTTACCGGACAGATTGTATCGTACCTGGTGTAAGAATGGCCGCCGACCGTCGCCCGGCCATGAAGCGGTTTGCCACCAGGCATCACTGCTGTTCAAAAATCATTGTCTCGAAACGGTTCCGCACTAATCTGGTGTTTGCGCATGAGCGCCCAGAACGCCCGTCGATGTTTATGGGAATTACGGGCGGCCAAGGCAATATTGCCCTTGCTGCGCGCTAGTGCGTGCGTGCGTAAGATAGGTACGCTCAAACTGGGCAACCACCACCGACTTCAATTGCTGAAAACCTTCGGGAAATTGTGCTATTTCCTGACAGCAAACCCTGGGGACGCTCAGGCGAGCCGGATGGGCACCGGCAGATTTATTCCCCTGAGGCAGCGTGCTACCGATTCCACGAAAAAGCGAAACGGGCGACAGGACATGATCAGCGCCTGGGCTGACCCCTACCGTTGTGGCAGCCGCCGCGCGACCGGCAGATCGCTTGAACGCGGGTACCAACGGCAAACCCGGTCTTTCAGCCGTCAGGGGCTGTGGGCCGGCTGGGGCATAAGCGGATGCTAACGCCGGAACCGACGCATATCCGCCCGGATGCGGGATTGCCGCGTCATGGACCGCATACTGGTGCGTATTGACGCTGTCGCCCAGCAGCGACGGAACGCGGGACTGAAGATTACGCAGTTCATGCAAGGCACGTAGCAGCCTGACGCGGATTTCCTCTGGCTCGCATGGCCATAAGGCAAAATCGACGACACCGAGTTCGAGCAGATCGATCAGGCCAATGGGGCGCAGTGACAACCCCAGTACAAAAATGGGACGATGCTGTTCGATACGGGTTTGCTGCAACAATAAACGCGTCCAGACCAGCGAGGCCGACGAGACGGGCAGACAGATAGCATCAAAATGACGCAGGGAGTAAGTCATGTCCTGCAACAACGAAACAGATGGAAACGTGCCATGCCCCGCCCCGGGGGAAGTTTCAACCAGACTGAAATGCAGACGACCATTGTGCATGCGGTCGTGTTTGAGCAGCGTTTCTGCGAGCGCTTCGCAGCCGGGAATACTAATAAGGGCGCAGTCCAGTCGTTCTTTCACCTTAAGGCCTTTTCCATGTAACAAAACGTACAGGATAAATGGGCTCTTTGTGAGCGGCAATTCGCATTTGTCACACTAGGGCAATTACTGTTAAGTGACTGTTTTTGCTGAAAAAACAACGGAATTGTTGCACTGCATGACATAAAGGCTCACTACCCTTGCTTATTGCTAGGGTTAACCCTATAATGGTTTATACCTAGTTTTTACAGTCACTTTAAAGAGCCCAATACCATGAACATGTCTATGAAAAACGCCCTCGCAATGAGCGACGCCCCTGAACTTGCTTTCAGCGATTCCATGGAGCGTGAATTGATCCACAAAGCAATCAACGAAGAACGCGCACTGAGCCTGACCGCTCTGGCCAAAGCCATCGCCGCTTCTGTCGCCGCAGCTTGCATCATGATGTATGACATGATCAAGGAAACAGAAAAAGCGATTGATGACACCGATTCCGAAGGCGGATTCAGCTGGTAATAGCTGACCGTTCCTGCGGCAACAAGCGCGGGTACACGAAATCGAAGTGCAATAATGAATGTGGCGGACGTGATCGTACGCCAAACGGGTGATTGACTGACGGCACATCTGCCTGCAATTGAACCCACAGCGGCCAGACAGCTGCTGTGATGCAGGTGGATGACATGCCGATTCGGTAACCTGGCAGTGCAGATAAGGATAAGGGGCATAACCGCGACCCTGATCCATTGATTTACCCTTCTGAATATGTTTCCCGTGGCATACTGCCTGCAACAGGCAAGCGATACCCTATCGCAGTCGCTACAGCGCTCCCCAGCCTTTTAACGTCATTGTTCGCATGAAAGACGAACATCGCATGGCTATTTTGTGCCAAATTTCACATTGTTGACGGCAACGCTGAGCACTCAGTCACAAAAATAAAAGTTAGTGGCACATACACGTTCCGTCCAAATGAGTATGGCAGTCGGGTGCCACATAAAAACTTGCTCAATCCGATCCACCTGCGTATATTGCGGTTGCGTTACTCGCGATCTGCTTTGTCATTCCTGACAATCAGCATCCGTTCCGGCAGAGCGATCTGACGTTGACAAGATCACCGATGAACATAATGAGTGCTGTGATGCGCGCAACGTAATGAAAAACGGCAACAGGTGCCTATGCCCCTGCTGCCGTTTCTGTTATGTGCT
>JBOIGK010000871.1:0-1462 GCA_050742695.1 Advenella sp.
GAGATATATTCCATGGCTATATTGCCTGCCGCGCCTGCGCGGTTCTCGACAATTACCTGTTGCTTGAACTGTTTGCCAAGACGGTCGGCCAGCTGACGTGCGACCATGTCTACACCGCCTCCCGGAGGAAAGCCTACGATCAGGGTAATCGGCTTGTCGGGATAGGGCTGACCGAGCGCCGGCGCTGCAACCAGGATAAATGTACTGCTGATACTTGCCATCAATAATTTCATTCGCTTCAGTTCAAGTGTCTCCTCTTGGTTTTGGCATCTTGGTACAGCGTCTGGAAATTAGTGCTTAAGTCCGGAAGTTAGTAACATTGGTGTCGATATCAGGCTGTGCCGGAATTGTCTTCTGACAGACGTCCATTCAGGGCACGCCGGATCAAGCCCGAAATATGAGACTGCTGCGCATCGCGTTCAAGACTATCGACGATATGGTCCCGTAGCGCCTGCGCCGCCGCCTGGCGGTCGCCGTCACGCAGGCACGCAAGAACGCGTTCATGTTCCACTGCAACTTCATTTTGGTTAATTACCCCGCGACCCAGAAAAATACGAGAAAACTGGGGCGAGGCATAAAGCCTGGAATGGGCATCTTCAAGCATCGCATTGTCGGCAAGACCGATCAACGTGGCATGAAAACGCCAATTGAGTTCACTAAACCGGCGGATACCGGATGCGGTCTTGCCGAAGTCGGACTGTCTGATTTGATCGTTGATCTGCTGTGCCTTGTCAATCAAAGCAAGGTCAATGGGGCCGAGAATGTAAAGCAGCGCGTTCGATTCCACTACAACGCGGGCGACAGCCCAATCGGTGTATTGCTTGATGGTGGGCGGCTCCGGAAGGCGATAGCCGATATTGCGCACGAAAATCAATTGTCCTTCGGCGGCCAATCTGGCAAGCGCTTCACGTATAGGCGTATGACTCACGCCGCACTGACGGGACAATTGGGCGATATTGATTGCTGCGCCAGGAGCAAAGCGGCCGGTGGCGATCATATGCTGAACCTGCGCATGGACTTGATCCGCCAGACTGGTGGGTTGAATGGTAGAGAGACCGGATTGCTGCGTATTCATAGTGATGCGTACGATAGGGTTGAAAAAATCAGGCGGTTTCAGTAAATTCGATATCGTTTACAAGCCCGTATCGGGCGAACATTTCGTGCGGCGCATGATTGGCATGCAGGTGTGCAGCGATGTCTCTCCGTATGCGTTGCTCGATAGCGGGATCCTTGATAGGGTGCTGTTGCTGAGGATCATTTTGGAGGTCGTATAGCACGGTGCTGGCCTCCAGCAGCGGATATCGGCGTGTCATATTGCCCTTCGATTGAGCGAGGACGGGCAGCTTCATGACGGGAAAACCTTGTGTGAATGCAAGCGGCTCAATAAGTGTTGCGCCGGAAAATTCGTCTGCTTCGAAGAACGTGCGCATGTGTGCGGGCATCAACGTATATTGGTAAAGAT
>JBOIGK010000872.1:0-8576 GCA_050742695.1 Advenella sp.
TTTTGAGTGTTAGCCTTTTACTTTGTTGATTTTCATTGAGGGAGTACGCCATGAGATTGGAAAAATTGTTGCTGGCAGGTATGTTAGGTGCAGGAATGATATCCACGGCAAGTGCCGCCGAACTGAAAGTAACCATGAATGAGGCGACCACGTCGACCACGGGCAAGGCAATGGGCCAGGTGACCATCAGTGAGACGCCTTTTGGCTTGCTCTTTACGCCCGATCTCAAAGGGCTTGCACCCGGCGTGCACGGTTTTCACGTCCACGAGAATGCCAGTTGTGATGCTGCTGAAAAGGATGGCAAAACGGTGCCTGCCCAGGCTGCAGGTGGTCATCTTGATCCGAAGAAAACGGGCAAGCATGAAGGGCCGTATAGTGAACAGGGCCATTTGGGTGACCTGCCGGGGCTGGTTGTCGCTGCCGATGGTACTTCTACATACCCGGTGCTGGCTCCGCGACTCAAAGCCCTGTCCGATGTGCAGCAGCATGCGCTCATGATTCATGAGGGCGGTGATAACTATTCAGACCATCCCAAGACGCTCGGCGGTGGGGGCGGGCGCATGGTGTGCGGCGTGATTAAATAAAATCATGCTCCTTGGTATGGGCGGTCGGCGTTGTCCAGGAATTTGTGGCCTGCGGCTTGCCGCGTGCGGGTGAGTGCGTGGCGTTGATCAATCGCAGCGCTGCGGGCGATCGGCCGGGCGCAACTGCTGGTGATTAGAACGGGTGTTCCCGGGGCAGGGCTATATGGTGCAGGGCCGCCTTTACCTGATCACGCCATCATGCACCTGACCGAGTGATCAACTTTGCTGGATCGTGCAGCGACGCAGCTGATGCGGGTGCTAAATCTTTAAGAGACGCTAACGGGTATTACGCGGTATGATCAGCACAGTTTCGAATCCACCAGGGGACGGTTGTGCTGCGAGTTTTTTTTCTTTTCACACTGACTGCCATTGCGGAAATCGCCGGCTGCTATCTGTTCTATTTCTGGCTGCGTCGCGATGGCAATTGGTGGATGTTGATCGCATCGCTGGCCTCGCTTATTCTGTTTGCCTGGCTGCTGACCCTGCATCCGGTGGCCACCGGCCGTGTTTACGCGGCGTATGGCGCAGTTTATGTGGTGGTCTCGGTGCTATGGCTCAATCTGGTAGACCGCAGTTCACTGTCGGGGCTGGAGTGGGCAGGGCTGCTGCTGGCGCTCGCCGGCATGGGCCTGATGGTGTCGGGTTGGACCATTGCACATAAATAGGCTGCCATGTGGATTCATAAACTTGTCTTCATTGTTTTGCTGTCGGCACTATCGGCCTGCTCGTCGCTGACGCCGTGGCGCAATCCGCCACTGCCGCCGGGTACGCCCGACACCGGCGTTGACACCACACCGCTGACCGAGAGAACCGATCCGTCCTTTGTCATTATTCTGAGCATTTCCGGGGGCGGGGCGCGCGCGGCCGCATTCGGTTATGGGGTGCTCAAGGAATTGGCCGACACACAGATCCAGTGGAACGGGCATAGCCAATCGCTGCTCAGCCAGGTCGATGTGGTGCGTGGCGTATCGGGAGGCAGTATCGTGGCAGCCTATTACGCGCTCAATGGCAGCAAGACCTTTCCGGCGTTTAAAAACGATTATCTGTATAAGGATTTTCAGCAGAGTCTGGTATCGGCCATATTCAGTCCGCAAAATTTTGCCGCTGCGATCTCGCCTACGGTCGGTCGTGGCCATGTGCTGGCCCAGAAACTGGATTTGCTCTATGAAGGCAAAACCTACGAAGACCTGTACCGCAACCCGCATGCAGACCTGATCGTGCTGGCGACCGATTTATCTCAGGGCACGAGTTTTGAATTTTCGCCCGACCAGTTGGCGACCATGTGCGCGGACATCCGTAAGGTGCCGCTATCGTTTGCGGTGGCATCCTCGGCCGCCGTGCCAATGGTGCTGTCGCCGCTGACGCTGAAAAATTATGCCGGACAATGTGAGTATTCCACCCAAAAACGCGAGCAGGTATCCCGGCTGCAGGGCGATTACCGCATGCGTGCTTACCGTTCGGATGTCCTGGGTTATCTGGACAGCAAAAACCGGCCCTATATCCATTTGGTCGACGGCGGGCTATCGGATAACCTGGGCGTGCGCGGTCTGATGGATCGCGTCACGCTCGGTATCGGTCAGTTGCGTCGCGGCCAAATCAGCAAGGGTACCGTCAGGAAAGTGGTGTTTGTGGTGGTCAATGCCGAGCGCGATCCCAGCGTGAATATCGACAAAAGTGAAAATGTTCCCACGCTGTCGGATGTCTTTGACACGATCATGTTCAGTACGTCGGGCCGGGTCACCACGCAGACCATGCAGATGGTGCAGGACACCGGCCGTCACTGGGCTACGTTAAGAAAATCGCTCAATCCCCAATTGCAGGCGTTGCTGGCGCCTGATGCGCAACTGCATGTTGTGCCAGTCAGTCTGCGTGAAGCGCCAGCAGGATTGGCGGTGCCACGCCGGCATTTGCTGCGCATTCCCACGCTGTTCACCGTCAACCGCAAGGATGTGGACGCGTTGATCGAGGCAGGCCAACAAACGCTGCGGCAGAGTCCGGAGTATCGGGTGCTGTTGCAGGGGTTGGGTGCGCAGATACCACAGCCGGCTGCTGCAACGGGCTCGCCAAGGACACCTGGCGGACCGTTGCCGTCTGCGGCATCGGCTCACGCGCCGCCAGGGCGATCAGCTTTGCCGCCGCGTCCTGCCTCGCTTCGTGACGTTGAGGTCCTGTATTCGGGCGGCTAGCGCCGGTGCGGCGGTTTGCCTTGTAGCCGTTCGGACCGCTCGCCAGATCCCGTAAGCCGCCGGTTCGACAAAAGGGGATGCTTTTTGTTGCGCCGATCTGGTATAACAATGGCTGTTCAAGTCTACCCATTACCGGAGTTTGCCATGTCTGCTTCACCCCTTGCTGCGCTGATCACCTGCGATATTATGGATCAGCACCCTTCGCTGCCGTCCTGCGATACTCAGTTCAGACTCTTCGGCCGTAAACGCGCCATTGCGGGGCAGGTTCGTACGGTCAAAGTGTTCGAAGACAATACCTTCATTCGTCAGGTTCTGTCCGAACCGGGCCAGGGGGCCGTATTGGTGGTGGATGCCGCTGCTTCCCTGCATTGTGCCGTGGTAGGCGATATGATCGCCAAGCTGGGCCAGGATAACGGGTGGTCCGGGATCGTCGTGTATGGCGCCATCCGGGACAGTGAACAGATTGACGCGATGGATTTTTGCGTGAAGGCGCTGGGCACCAATCCGCGCAAAAGCGGTAAAAACAGTCTGGGCCTGATTGATGTACCGGTTACTTTCGGCAATGTCCGTTTTGTCCCTGGGCAGTACCTGTACAGCGATGCCGATGGCATTGTGGTCTCTGAGCAGGCGCTGTCGCTGTAAAAAACCGGTGGTGCCGGTTGACACCCGGCACGACAGTAGATAGGCACAGGCTTTGTGCGTTCAGGCCCAGCAATTGCCGGGCCTGCAGCCGCTCAGCTATTCGGTAGCGGAGCGGTCCTGGGCCTGCCCGATACGTCCGAACTGCCCGGCATTGAAGTCGGCCAGTGCCTGACGAATTTGTTCTTCGGTATTCATGACAAACGGACCATATCCGGCTATCGGTTCTGCGATGGGCTCGCCACTCATCAGCAGCAGGGCGGCCGCCTCTTTTGCCTGAATGGTAATGGTGGTGCCGCCCTGGGCGAACGTGACCAGCTGGCTGGCGCCAGCGTCGGCACTGCCGTTTACACTCACGGTGCCATGGCGCACCAGCAGCATGATCGTGTGGTTCGCAGGCAGCTCGAATGTGGCACTGCGGCCTGCGACCAGGCTGGTATCCCATAAATTAACCGAGGTGAACGTGGCTGCCGGCCCCTGATGATCTTGGTACCTACCGGCAATGACCCGCAGTGTACCCGCCTCATCGGGTAGGGTGACGGTCGGGATATCGTTGGTCGTGATGCTCTGGTAGCGCGCTGGCGTCATTTTATCGCGCGCCGGCAGATTCAGCCACAGTTGCACCATTTCGAAATCTCCCCCTTTTTGTGAATACGCTTCGGAAAAGAATTCGTCGTGCATGATGCCCGCGCCGGCTGTCATCCACTGGACGTCGCCCGCGGCTATGATGCCGCCGCCACCCGACGAGTCGCGGTGCTCCACTTCGCCCTTGTAGGCGATGGTGATGGTTTCAAAGCCGCGATGCGGATGCTCGCCTACACCCCGCCGCTCCTGGCTGGGCGAAAAATGCCGCGGTTGCGCATAATCGAGCAGCAGAAACGGATCGGGATTCACGTTCCGTTGTCCATAGGAGAACATGGACCGCACGTGAAAGGCATTGCCGACCCAATGAGGGGCAGGGGCGTTGTGAATAAGCGGGGTTTTGTCCATGATCGGTTCCTGGTTACCAATATATTCATATATTGGGCACTTTTGCGCAATGACAATATAAAAGCGCGGCTGTTGTTTTCTGTCGACCAGGGATGGGCGGACGGCGTTGATCGTGGCAGCGGGGTAGGGATTGATGGCTTCCTGAGCCGGATGCTTAAATTTAACAATAATGGTATTGATAACTATTATCATTCATAGTATTATTCGGTTTCAGTTATTTCAACATGTATCTCCGGCGTCAGGTTTCTGGCTTTGCGCATTCGGCATGCCGAGATCTTCTTTCCTTATCCCGCAACTATGAAAACAGTCTCTTTCCCATTTTTTCGCCTGACTCTGCTTGCATCGATGCTGTGCACCGGCGCTGCCCATGGACAGGCCACGACTGGGAGCGGTAACGAGGTTGCGTCATCGAATCCGGCCATCCCGAAGCTGGGCGCAGTCCACGCGCAGGCCGAAGGTGCCGCTGCCAGTTGGGAGACTTCCACCAGCGCGGCCGAGATTGCCGACAGACAGGTTCAGAACTGGTCTGATCTGGGGCGGCTGATTCCCGGGCTGGATTTCAATCGCAGCAATAGCAGCGTCAATATGCGGGGCCTGGATGGCAATCGGGTTCGTATCCTGGAAGACGGCATTCCGGTGCCATGGCTGTTTGATGGCAGCCGTGATGTCAAGGGCGGTCTGGAGACCATCAACTTCAATACATTGTCCTCCGTTGATGTGGTGCGCGGCGCAGGCGCGGGCAATGCCACTGCCCTGACGGGCACTGTGATGCTGCGCGGCCTGCGGCCGGACGATCTGCTGGCCGATGGTAAGGATATCGGTTTGTTGGTCAAGGGTACACATGACGGCCTGGATGACAGCATTGGCGGCGATATGGCGTTTGCAGCCCGCCTGGGCGCGTCCACCAAAATGTTGATTCAGTACGGTATCCGTACCGGTAGCGAAGCCCAGAATGGTGGCGATATCGGCGGATACGGCCCGGCGCGCACCAAGATGAATCCGGCCGATTACACCAGCAAGAACGTAGGGTTGCGGCTTGAGCATGAATTGGCGCCTGGCCACACGCTTGGCCTGGGAGCGAGCACCTTCAGACTGGATCGCGAGATCGACCAGATGCATGAGCAGAATACAAACACCTATGCAATCGGCAATAATGAACTTACCGAGAGGATGAAACGCGACCGTATCTGGGCAGACTATAACTACAAGGCAACGCAGGCCTACTCGGCCTTGGATCAGGCAGGAATTCAGCTGTACTGGACCAAGACCAGCCTGGAGCAGAATCAGCAAGCCATTCGCAATAAGGTGTTTGACGCGCGTGCCGTAGCAATTCCTGGGAATCCCTTCCGATACGGATATCCCTACGGACCGTACGAGCGTAATAACAGTATCGAACAAAAAGGCTGGGGCCTCAATCTGAGTGCGGGCGGCTATTGGGGCGATGCCGCGCTGCGCGGTCACTGGGCCGTGGGCGGCACATTTGCTGACGATACCTATGAACAATATTCAGCAGGGTTAGACAACTGCCCGGCAATTCCAGCCGGTCTGCCTGCGCCCATGGGGCCGCGCACCTGCGACTTCCTGCATTCCAACCAGGGCGATACGCCCAAAGTAAAAAGCCGCGACTGGTCGCTGTTTGCCAGCCATGCCTTTATATGGAACGACGGGCAGTTCGAACTGACCCCGGCGTTGCGTTACGATGGGTGGTCGCGCAAGCCCGAGACCGGCGGCGGTTTTGCATCCAACCAGAACGGCTACGAAAGTGAGCTGCGTAATCGCAGCGGCAATCAGGTTTCTCCATCGCTCGAGTTTGCCTGGAACGCTTCCGACATCTATCGTGTGACCGCACGCTATGGTTACGGCTACCGGGCGCCCTCCGCACCGGAACTCTTTTTACAGTATGGGTCTCCCGCCAACTACATGCGCAAGGGCGATCCCAATCTGAAGGCCGAGCGTAGTCGCGGCTGGGAACTGGGCTTTCAGGCCAGGGGACAGATTGTTGGCGGTTCTTTGAATATATTTGAGACACGCTACAAAGATTTCATCGACAACGACGTTCCCGTCGGTCCCGATTCTCCGTTCTATGCCATGATGCAGCAGGGTCTTTATCCCAATGGTGTGACCACTTACGCCAATCGCGATCGCGTCCGGATTTACGGCGCAGAAGCCATGGGCTACTGGAATATCAATGACAATCTGTATACCCGGGCGACGGTGGCATGGACGGTTGGCAAAGACCTGGAAACCGGCCAGCATCTGAATTCGGTCGCGCCTCTCAAAGGTACGCTGGCACTGGGCTACAGAACGCAGCAGTGGGGCGCGGAGACGGTATGGACACTGGCAAACAAACGCGATAAAGTGCAGTATCCTGAAGCTGCCGCAGGTGCCCCAAATGCGGATTTTCAGGCCCCCGGTTATGGTACGCTTGATGTACATGGCTGGTGGGCGCCCGCTAGTCTAAAGGGCGTCAAGTTCCAGCTCAGCGTGGTCAATTTGTTTGACAAAAAATACTGGAATGCGCTGAACGTGCCTACCGCGGGCCCAAGCGCCATCGCTCGTCCGGTAGATTATTATTCCGAAGCAGGCCGCTATGTGCGGGTGTCAGTCAGCTATCAATATTGACCGACAAAGATTTTCAGACTGGCCGGGCCGTCGCAAGATCGCCCGGTCAAAACCGTTTTGCTACTATAAGAGAGATATCCATGACACAACAGAGCACTGATTTGAAAGCCCGTTATGATGCATTATTGCAGGATGAGCCCAAAATGCGCGTACGCAATGCGGCAGAAAAACTGGACGTCAGTGAAATGGAACTGGTGGCGGCACAATGTGGCGATATTGACGCCACGCTGCTGGAAGGGTCGGCACAGACCATTTTCAAGGAGCTGCCAACGCTGGGCGAAGTCATGCTGCTGACGCGTAATGAATGGTGTGTTCACGAACGCCACGGGCGTTATGAATCGGTCAAGGTTGGCCATGGCCCGGTCGGCCTGGTATTGGGCGCTGATCTTGACCTGCGGGTGTTTTTCTCCAGCTGGAAATATGCCTGGGCCGTAACTCAGAATGGCCGCAAGAGCATCCAGTTTTTTGACGGCGCAGGCATGGCCCTGCACAAGGTGTATTGCACCGAAAATTCGGACATGGCGGCTTATGATGCGTTGGTTGAAAAGTTTCGCGCCGCCGATCAGGAGCCAGCACCGGTTGACCGGACACCTGCAGCGCCAAAGGCCTATGCCAGCGAAGTGCCTGAACTTTTGCGCCAAGAGTGGCTGGGCATGACCGATACGCACGACTTTGCCGGCCTGTTGAAAAAATGGAACCTGCCTCGCGTGCAGGTGCTGCAAAGCGCTGGTGAAGATCTGGCGCAGCGTGTAGACAATGATGCCATCGAAGTCATGCTGCAGAAAGCGGCCGAGTCGGATCTGCCCATTATGTGCTTTGTTGGCAATAAAGGCATGATCCAGATTCACTCAGGCCCGGTCAAAAAACTCATGCGTACCGGTCCCTGGTTCAATATTCTGGATCCGAAATTCAATCTGCATCTGAATACCACGGCCATCCACAGCATCTGGATCGTGAACAAGCCCACTGAAGACGGCTGGGTGACCTCGCTGGAAGGGTATGCCGAAGATGGAGAACAAATTGTGCAGTTCTTCGGCGCGCGCAAGCCCGGCGTACCCGAAATCAGGCAATGGCGCGAGCTGCTTGAATCGCTTTGCAAGCAACCGCTGGCCGCCTGATGGCATGACCGAATCGACAAAACGGAATCACCCAATGAAACCAAATGCCGTCACCCGTTGCCTTGCCATACTGGCCGCCGCGAGTTTTTTCTGTGGCAGCGCCAGCGCGCAGCAGGCTCAGCGAATTGTCTCACTGGGCGGCACGGTAACGGAAATTATTTACGATCTGCAAATGCAGCATAATCTGGTCGCCGATGACCAGTCCAGCCTGTATCCCGAGGCAGCCACCAAATTGCCGCGCGTGGGCTATTATCGCGCTGTGCCTGCTGAAGGTGTGCTGTCGCTCAAACCCGATCTGGTGATCGCCTCCGAGAATGCAGGCCCCGCCGCTTCGCTGGAAAAGGTCCAGTCGGTAGGCGTCAAAGTGGTAACTGTCTCGGATAAACCGACCGTAGATTCTTTGTATGAGCGGATCGGGCAGATTGCCCAGGCCCTGG
>JBOIGK010000873.1:0-8705 GCA_050742695.1 Advenella sp.
TACTCTGCCGCAAGCCTGACATAAAAAAATATGTTAGAATTTTCGACTCTGTAAGACTGCCGATATAGCTCAGTTGGTAGAGCAGCGCATTCGTAATGCGAAGGTCGTAGGTTCGACTCCTATTATCGGCACCACTGCATGAAAATCCGTTGATTAAATATTGCCAATAACTATCAAAATCAATGGCTTATGGGAATGAATTAAAATCTGTTGATGCTATATTACGCACAGATTTACACAAAACTCCCTAAGATTTACCCAAGCAACTCTTCACAAAACGGCTAGCATCCAGAAAACCTTCAGAGGCTTTGGAGTCCAACTGCCTGTCACGGGCGTTCGCAAGTGTGCATCCTTGCCCACCAAGCGTGAATGTATAGTATGGGCTGCTGACCAGACTCGCCTTATCAAAACCTCTTCTTATAGAATCACCTTCGGTGGTACGCTGAACGAGTATCTGCAGACAGTCAGCCCAACGAAAAAAGGATCACGTTGGGACGAGATCCGCATCAATGCCTTTCTACGCGACGATAAACAATTGCGTGCAAAATTCATCGGAAATATAACGAAGGTCGATATAACGAACCGTTGGGATGTATTCAGTTGACTTGCGTCTTCGCAGCCACCATTCCCCGTCTTTCCAGATGCTCTGAAATTAGAGAACGATTTAGCAGCGTGGCGCCAAAGGATTGATCCTCCTGAATAAACAGCTAACAAGGATCGTATCTCGACTGATGACCTGCCGTGCATACTATTTGAGATGTTGCTGTCGGTACATATCGCAAAGCATCTCTAAAGTCGCCGGCCGGCTCAAGCCGCGCTCCTGAGCAATAGCGTCAAACTCATTTGCCAGATCAGTTTTGAGCCGAAACGTGACAAGCTTAATCAGGCCGGCAGCAACCAGGCGTTTGTTCGTCTCAGTCGCATTTTTTGCTCTCAATTTACGGCTGTGTTCTGTGTTGCTGTTTGCCATATTGGATCCCCTTCCTGAAATTGACAAGGTCGAAAAAATTTAGTAAATTTGGACTGAAACCGGTGGAGTGGTAGCTCCACCGGTCCCCCGATTAGTAGGCTGGAGCAGCTAGCAAAAGCATCATGCTAATCAGGATAAGTAGTAAAGCGATTCGCGACATCGCAATCTCCTTATCAGTAACCCCCGGTTCGTCCGGGTCCGCATGGGCTGCTTGTCAGCCCATTGCGCTTATTATAGAAAATCCTATAATTACACCAAATGATGCGAATCAAGAAGCCGCGCAACTCAAATTATTTTTACCCTCTTGATGTATCAAAAGCACATAGTCCTGCAGTGCGTTCAACTGCCAAATTGCCTGATCCCCTTCTGCCACTATTCCGATAAAATCTGGAGTAATCTGTCCGTCAAGTTCGGCTCGTGGCGCTCCATTGTTCAGGCGGGCGGTTTTGGCGTCTTGAGCGGGAACTACCCTACGTTTGACCCGGACCGACAGCCGGCGACAACCGCAGCAACTTCAGCACAGAGACGATCAATAGTTTTCTGTGCATCGCGCAGTTCCTCACAATGTTTCTTATCCAACTTGCGGGGATTCCCTCCAGGTTCCGTTCCCTCGTGCGAGCAATGTAGTTCTATAGGGGACGGTGGCAAGGCGCGGATGCCCTGACTTTAGTTACCATTGCTATTTTTCTGACTGAAAAAAAAGCGTGTTACTTTCGGTGAATACCCGTTGTCCACTACATCGGAGCAACTGTAAATGAATTTTAGGACGTTTGTTCGGCTTCAGGCGAAATCGCGTCGGGCTGACCAAAGCAAGTGCTAAAGTAAGATTTTTAATCTGCCTTCAGCAAGAGATAATAGAAAATGAAAGAATTGAAAACGATAGCCTTAGCTCTAAACCTTTTGGTTATTGTGGTGATGATAGGCGGATTTCTGTCGGCGCTCACCTCCTCTGGCTCACTTGTCCGCTACTTTGCCGTTGTTATGATGGTAGCGTTTCCGTCGTTTATTAACGTATTCGTGCTTTGGCGGACATGGAGAAAACCTAACAATACATATCAATCCAATGGTCTTCAATGGACATATATCACAAGAATATTGGCAATTGCGGCTAACGGTATCTATCTGGTCTTGGTGGCAAATACTATTTACGAAAAGCAGTTCAATGGATATGTAGCACTACTTGCAATCGTTTACGCTATTTCGTTTTATGTGCTGTGGCGGGATTGGCGCATAAATAAACCAAGGCAAGGGCAACATCACTGACTAATGATCTATTTTAGATGCTCGGAAGATGAACGAAATTATGTTTTTTGGCTGACGGCCAATGACGGTCTGTCAAGTTACATTTACGCCTAAAACGGTAGATAAGTTGTACTACAGATTTATTTGTAGCTCCAGAATCTTTTAGGGCAACGTATACGTTTCAGATCCTTCATCTTGGGTATTGATGAGTTCCCCCAGCCACACATTGATGTGGTTTTTTTGCGTGAGATATTTTTGGCAATAACGGTACGCATCCAGCCACCAAACGCATGAAACATTACCATCGAAAAAGACGCATATTATTTTGGGGGAGTCATTGGCATCGCTTTTTCCTGACTCTTCATTAAAGCGACAGCCTTTTTCCAGTGTTTAATATCCTCACTCACGAAATCAGCGAGCTGTTCCGGGTTTTGGTATGCAACATTGACACAGGCTTTTGAGAGCGCCTGTCGAACACTATCCTTCTTTAATGCACTTTCCAGAGACCGTGCCAATCTGGCAATTCGGTCTGGCGGTGTACCGGCAGGCGCATGCAGGCCATACCAGCCTTGGGTATTAATTTGAGGAAGACCCGCTTCTTTCATTGTAGGAATATTGGGCGCTTGACTGGATCGCTCGTCCCCGGTAACGGCCAGGACGTTCACCTTATTGTCATTGATGGCCCCACAGGCAAGGTTACCCGACACCGTTGCAAGTGATACGCGACCCTCATAAAGGTCAGTCATATGTTGGGCAGCGCCCTGATACGGCACAAACAGCAAGTTAATATCTGCCTCTTTAGCCAACATACGCGTGACAATAGTAGTGAACGCTCCACCAATGAGTACCGCGCTGGGTAGTCCGGGATTCTTTTTCACATAAGCAGTGAGCTCCGGGATTGATTTTACTGGCAGCTTTGCAGACGAGACAATAAATCCGGAAGATGTCGCAAACCGGCCAATGGGAGAAAAATCATTCGCGCTCCATTCGATGTCATCAAATAAAACCGGAATACTTGTTAATACGGCCGAACTGGACAGTAATGTATACCCGTCTGGCTTGGCCCTGGCAACGGCCATCGCGGCAATGTTGCCCTCCCCGCCTGGACGTGGCTGCACGACAATCGGTTGACCCAGATCATGGCTCATCTCTTTGCCAATAATTCGGGTCAGAACGTCAACAGCCCCGCCAGCGCTATACGGAACAACAATTTGAATAGGCTGCGCAGGCCAGTCTTGCGCAGTTGAAGTCAACGGGGCCAAGCTACAAAAAGCGGCCGAAGTGATCGCTCCAGCAAGTATAAATAATTTATTCTTCATGCCTTCCTCCAGCTAAATAGTTTTTCTTGTTCTCACAATGGTGATACCCATCCTGACTGTTCTATTGGCGCTATGTGAATAAACAAAACACGCAGAACTAATTCAGATATCTTCAAGCGTAAAGTTAAGACGAGTATCCTTGACCACGATGCCCCCACGATTGCCCGGCTCCAATGAGCCGTACCTGGCGGCGAAGCTCTCTGGCAGCGGCCGCGACGTTTTGGGCGAGAGCCACAGCCTCAGGAGATGTCGGCGACGTTCCGGCTCAGGCCAATCTTCAAAGTCTGTGCGAGAATGCAGTATCTGATGATTATGCAGAAACTGCATGTCGCCTACCCTGAACTCCATTTGCAGGTTGATTGCTCGATCGTTGGTGAGGTTGTCCAGCATCTCAAGCGCCTCTATTTCGCGCGGTGTCAGGCGTCTTGCTTCAGGGCAATTCTTTTGTGCGCTTCGGATGTACTGTCCGGAGTAAAGTGTCGTCAGATAGCCGGCATACCAGTTGAAAACAGGGATCTCGAACCATGGCTTCATGCCGTCGGGCACCTCTCCCCGGCGATCGGTGGGAAATGCATGGAACAATTGCGCGGCAAAATCCGGTCGGCGCTGCATCATCTCGTTATAAATGGTCACGGAGCTTGCTATACGGCTTTCTCCGCCGCTTTTTGACGTTTGCAGACACAACAAGCCCACAATATCGCAAGAATCTGTATGGTACTCCAGGCCGCGGTTCGTCTGATAATAGCGCGTCTTGGCTTTATTGATATCCGCGCCCATATCGCGAACATGGCCTAGCAAATGTCCCTTGGCATTTTGCGAACGGAAGCTCCCTAGATGAGAGCCTATACCAAGGTAGGCGATTGCTGAATCGCCTTTACCATATCGCTCTACCGGTAAGCCTCGCAATAACACAAAACCTCGTCCGTCGATAATTTCAGTCAAAATCAGATTCAGTTTTTTCGATAAGCTAGGCAAGGGAAACGTTTCAGGACTAATGTCTGCCATGGAGAGGCCACCGGCGTGAAAAGCGGCAATGGCCAGATCGATTTCTTGAATATCCTCAGGGTTAAGCTGGTGAATCCATTCTGAACGATTGGACATGTCCTGTCCGTACCAGGCAGCCTTGCCTGTAAATGCTTCTGGAACGTTTTCAACATCACTTTTTCGCGCGCTGTTCATTACTTTTCCTGTATGAAAATTAATAATCTGAAAATAGTTTAAACTTGAGCCAATACTTGAACAAACGAATAATTTCTATCCATTAATGGATTTTATCAATGGTAAATATCACCCTAAAACAGATACGCGCCTTTATTGCCGTTGCAGCAGAGGGCAGCTTTACCAAGGCAGCCGATAGCCTGCACGTCACTCAATCAACCTTAACTTCTTCAATTAAAGTGCTTGAAGATGAGATTGGCCTGCAGCTGTTGGACCGCTCTACTCGGTCGGTGATACCTACGCGGCAAGGTGAAATATTTTTACCAACTGCTCAGCGCATACTGCGGGACCTGGAAGAAGCGCTGGACGATTTACGTATGGTGGCCGAACGAGAACGCGGATCAGTTTCGGTCTGCGCGGCAGGCTCTTTCATTACTTACGTGCTAACCCCCGCATTGATGGATTTAGCACGACATTACCCAGGTATTCATACCCGCTTTACTGAAGGTACGACACAGAGTGTTGCCCAGCAAGTTCTGTCAGGTGAAGCAGACTTTGGGGTGACTACCCTGTTTGAGCCGATTCCCGAGCTCGATGCTACGCTACTTCTCACCGACGCCTATGGCGCTGTATACGGTGCTGAACATCCATTGAATGAGGAGCAATCCTCATTGACATGGAAAAAATTATCGCAACACACTATGGTCCGACTGAGCAAGGCAAATGGCATACGCATACTTCTTGACAGCGAACCGAAAATTGCAGGTCTGTTCAAAAATACTGTATATGAAGTCAGCGGAGTCGCGGCGCTTCAGGCTCTGCTCAGGCGTGGCTTCGGTTTTAGCGCGCTACCCGCGCTCGCTGCCAGGTCCCTGGTGGTAGAAGGACTCAGGTTCAGCATCCTGGCACGGCCTGGCATACGTCGTAAGCTATATGTAGTTAAAAAGAAGGGGCGTAGTCTTTCTCCGGCTGCAGTTGCTCTTTTTCGAGCCATGATTGAAGCGTTGGAGGAAATGTCTCCAGATGAAGCCATCGATGTCACATTTACCCAACCTGAGATTCGGGCATTCTGCGGAGTCTGAAAAAAGTGATGTGGCATCAATACGCCGGTACATGTTGAGACTTCTTAATTCATTTGGGTTAGACGTCTATGACCCGCCTTTCCTCCATGGAGTATTTCAAAAACAAATGCTCATTGCTCCGCTATTTATCAAATCTTCACTTTATACTCACACCAGCTCAAGCCATTTCGTCCGTTTCACCGTCGTGCACGCCAACAAAAACAGCTGCCCCAAAATGAACCGCACCCTGATCGTCTTCGTCAACAATGCCCGGACGAGAACAATCCATACGGCGTCAGCATTGACTGCTTTCTTAAAGTGAGCCATTGAACCATGAACACCTTGCCCCCGCCCTCTTCTGCAAAAATTCCAAAAGGTATCTGGGTTCTCGGCTTTGTCAGCATGTTTATGGATATTTCGTCTGAAATCATCCATAGCCTGCTCCCGGTTTTCATGGTTACCACGCTTGGCGCGAGCATGTTTGTGGTGGGGGTCATTGAAGGCGTCGCCGAGGCAACCGCATTAATCGTGAAGATTTTCTCTGGCGCTTTAAGTGATTATCTGGGTAAGCGCAAAGGGCTCGCAATGCTCGGCTATGGACTGGGCGCCCTGTCCAAGCCTTTTTTTGCGATTGCAGGCACATCAGGCATGGTGTTTACAGCGCGTTTTGCCGATAGAATCGGCAAGGGGATTCGCGGTGCGCCGCGCGACGCCCTGGTTGCCGATTTAGTCTCGCCCGACATACGCGGTGCAGCATTCGGTTTGCGACAGTCTTTAGATACAATCGGCGCGTTTCTTGGCCCGCTGCTGGCTATCGGTTTAATGCTCCTGCTGGCCAATGATTTTCGTACCATATTCTGGCTGGCGGCGATCCCAGCATTTATTTCAGTGGCGTTACTCTATTTCGGCCTGAAAGAGCCCGCACATAAGGTGGGCGCTCCGCGAACCAATCCGATTAAACAGGAAAACATCAAACGCCTGAGCCGGTCCTATTGGTGGGTGGTGTTCATCGGCGCCGTGTTTACGCTGGCCCGGTTCAGCGAGGCTTTTCTGGTGCTCAGGGCCCAGCAAGGCGGTCTGACGCTCGCACTGGTGCCTTTAGTGCTGGTGGTCATGAACCTGGTGTATTCCATGTCGGCCTATCCAATAGGAAAACTGTCCGACCGCGTGAACCATCACACGCTGTTGGCGTTGGGGCTGGTTGTCCTGATCATTGCCGATCTGGTGCTTGCAACCAGCAACCATTGGGCATTCGTGCTTATAGGGGTTGCTATTTGGGGGCTGCATATGGGAATGACCCAGGGGCTGCTGGCAACCATGATTGCAAACACTGCACCCGCAGATCTGCGCGGCACCGCTTTTGGTTTTTTTAACCTGGTCAGCGGAATTGCAATGTTGTTTGCCAGTATAGTGGCGGGCCTGACCTGGGACAGTTTCGGTGCCCAATATACTTTTATTGTCGGCGCGGCAACGTCGCTACTGGCGTTAATTCTTGTACTTAGAAATAAGGCACGCCAGTAGTAAACTAGATCAATAATAGAAAAAGAGCCGCTATGAGCACCTGGTCAGCTGAACTTCCCTAAACACCAGGTGAACATCTGGAGCGTGTACAGCTTAATAATCGATGTTAATGTTGTTCCCTATTAGCCGTGGACACGCTCTGCTTTTTGCCAATTTACTGCCGGCCAGGTTACGACAATGTTTTAGCTCGCAACGAGCGTTTTCGACAGAAAAGTTAAGCCTGGCGCAGCCACGCTCGCCAGAGCGTCACCATTGCAAATGGTCAACCTATTCATTGACCCGTAACTCCGAACACGCAATGACCGAAGCAAAGTCTGCATCCAATAAAGCAAGGGTCACATTGTGAATCTGTGCTGCTCCAAGTTCATACTGGTCAAGTTCGAAACTAATTACGGCATCTTTCACAACGGTCATCTTAAGGCCCAAATCTGCTCCCGCCCGAACGCTGGAGTTGATACAGAATCCCGCAACAGCACCAATGACGACAAGCTCTGATATCCTGGCTGTCTGTAGATAGGACAATAGGTCCGTTGCACTAAAAGCGGAGGACGTACTTTTGATGAATACAGGTTCTTCAGCTAATGCCTGAAAGGATGCCAGCGGTACAGACGATGGGGAACTTTCGTGAAAAGGCGAGCCTTGTTCTGCAGATTGATGACGAACATGCACAATTGGCTGCCCGGCCTGCCTGAATTGCTCAAGCACGCGTTTCATGTTTTCAATGCAGTTTTCGGGATAGTACTGAACACCCCGCTCAATCCGCTCCACAACGAAATGTTGCATATCAATGATAAGTAAGGCTTTTCGCACGTGCTCTCCCCCCTTTAAAAAATACAACAATATCGTATAAATATACGTGTTTATTTTGCCATGCAATTTGTACATTAACGCCATCGCAGCAGACTCGTCATATTAACTGTAAATGGCGCTCCTTCACTGCACTACCTAATATTTTCTATTCCATGCGCTGGCTGCCCTGCAATACACCGTGTAGAAAAACACGGGTTGCTACGGTGTATTGTCGGCCCGGTCCGCTGGGTGTGTGCCGAACTTTTCCATGCCAGACGATCAGATCAGTCCAAGCTCCTTGAGTACCGATTTGGTCACCTCCAGGCGCAATTGCGCACCGGTCGCTTTTGTAATGTCCATATTCATGGCGTAGATATAGGTGTTATCGGCGGTCTCCACATAACCCACCAGCCACCCCAGCTTGACTTCTGCTGTATCGCCAAAACCGACCATGCCGGTTTTGCCGCTTAAGGTCCATGCCGGTGTTTTTTCCAGTACGATCGCCTGTTTTACGATATCGGTATTTCGCCTGGCAACCCCGAGCTGCTGAAAATAAAAGCGCTGCAAAAACGCAATCTGCTCAAGTGCAGATATTTTCAGTTTACCTTTCAGCCAGAATTGGTCTATTGCACCTGAAATATCGCG
>JBOIGK010000874.1:0-4227 GCA_050742695.1 Advenella sp.
CAACGACCGGACGTTTTTTTACTGATACTGATTTCATCTGTGTTCCTTTTGCCGGCATTGCATGAAGAGACCTACAGCTTGCCGGAATCAGCTGTAAATCTGTCAATTCGAAAATCCTCTATCGGGATATGGCTGGTGCCGGTCGCAATAAGCTGCGCCAACACTTCTCCCGATGCAAGGCCTACCTGAAACCCCGCGCCACTGTAGCCAAAGCCATGGAAAAGGCCAGGTGTCTTGCTGCTGGGGCCAAGATAGGGGTTCAGGTCTGGCGTAGCGCCTTCGACGCCGCTCCAGAACCTGATGACATGCGCATTTGCAATGCCGGGAATCAGCCCTGCCAGTCGCGTAAGCAACATGCTCACACTTTGATGCGACGGACGAGCATAACCGGCCGTCAACGAGAGCGCCCGGCTGCCACCGAAAACAATATTGCCGCGGGCAACCTGCCTGGCATAGATGCCGCCACCCTGCACGCCAAGCACCACGTTCATGATGGGCGGCAGCGGTTCGGTCACGCCCATCTGCGGATAAATCTCGGTCAGCGGCACCGGATCACCGAACATGGCAGCGATGTTCGCCGCCCAGGCGCCTGCCGCATTGACAACAAAGCGCGACTGGATGCGCTGATGGTCTGCTGTTTCCGACTGAAAATGACGACCGTCATGACGGCTATCGATTATCCGGCAATGTTCCATGAGCCTAGTCCCGGCCTGCTGCGCCGCCCAGGACAGGGCCGGCGACACCAGTCGCGGATTGGCGTGACCGTCTGCCGGACACAGCGATGCTCCGGCAATATCCGTACTTAACCATGGGTAACGGCTATGCACCTGCCCGGCATCCAGCAATTGCAGATCCAGACCGCAGGATGCCACACTGAGGTTGTATGCCTGCAGGCGATCCAAATCCTGCTCGGTAAATGCGACTTTAAGATGACCGCAGCGAATATATTCGCCGTCTATGCCCATCAACTCGGATAGTTGCCCCCACAGTTGATGTGATCGAGCGGCCAGCGGCATTTGCGACAACGGCCGTCCCTGGCGCCTGACACCGCCGAAGTTGACGCCGCTGGCCTTGGTACCGCTTTGTCCGGCATCACATAGCAAAACCTGCAAGCCCTGTTTTGACAGGAAATACGCCGTACTGGCGCCAATGATGCCCGCACCGATGATCAGGACATCGGTATTTATGGTCTGCATGCCGCTCCCCCTATCGGAATCGGCTTGACCGGCGGTTGATTGCGCAATCGCTCCACGCCAGACAGGGTAATCCCCTGTTCATGCGCCAAAAGCATTGAGGCACCCGTCACACACATTCTGCCCTGGCAACGCCCCATGCCCACGCGGGACAGGGCTTTCATTCTGTTCAGGCCTGAATGCGGATCGTCGCGTAGCATCTGTCGGATTTCGCCCACGCGGATCTCCTCGCAGCGGCAAACCATCAGGGTATCGTCGACCGTATCCAGCCAGTGAGCCGGCAGCGCGAACATGCGATCAATACACTGCCGTGTTTTCCGGCCACGGGCAATGCGGCGGGCCAGTTGCGCCACCTGCTTTTTATCGCAATGGAAACCCAGGTCCTGCAACACGCTATAGGCACACTGCCTGCCGGTTAGCTCGGCCATATCGGCACCGCCTATACGCATGCCATCGCCGGCCAGGTACACATTTGCCCGACTGCTCTGTCCACCGGGCTGCACCTGTGGTTGCCAGCTGCAATCCTGTTCGTCAAACACAAAGTCGCAGCCCAGCAGACTGGCCAACTGGTTTTCGGAACGCAGGCCAAAGCCACAAGCCAGAGCATCGCAGGGCAAGGTTTGCATTGCCGAAGCGGCATTTTTTCGCCAGCGGACCGATTCGACCCTACCCACGCCATCTGCTTCAAAACCCGCGACCCCATGCATCATCGACACGCCACGGGCCCGTAGCCAGGCCATGTAATAGACCCCCTTGGCCATCAGCGGTGCGTCGGCGACAAAGGCCTGCACACCCTGGCGCAGCGTGGGAAAGGTACTGGTATCGAGCACCGCCGATACCTGCGCGCCCGCCTTGCAATATTGGTAAGCAACCAGATACAACAGCGGCCCGGTACCGGCAAGCACGACCCGCTTGCCGATCGCGCAACCCTGATACTTCAGGGCGATTTGCGCGCCGCCCAGCGTGTAAACACCGGGTAGTGTCCAGCCGGGAAAAGGCAATACGCGATCGGTGGCCCCGGTCGCCAGGATGAGGCGTTCGTAAGCGATTGCATCATGCTTGCCATCACGGGTGACATACAACTGCCGGGCATCCGCATCCCACACCAGGGTGTTGGGTCGATAGTCAATCTGACCAGACGCGATCATTTGCCTTGCCGCCTCGTGCAGCGCACTGGCTTTGCTGTGTTCAAAACCGTAAAGCTGGCGGGCACTTCGGGTGAATCCGTCAGGCTGCTGGCGGTAGATTTGCCCGCCGGGTTTGGGGGCTTCATCAATAACGATGGGTCGCAGCCCTGCCTGCACCAGAACCTGGGCCGCACGCATGCCTGCCGGGCCCGCCCCCACGATGACCGGAGCCTGTACTCTCACCGGTTTTGCTCCGGTATCACAAACCGCATATTTTCCTGCAGCAGCGTAGAGCAGGCGCGCACGCGCTCGCCGTTTTCCTGCAACACCAGACAATCCTGGCACGCGCCCATCAGACAGAAACCAGCACGAGGCGAGCTGGTAAATTCGGTCAGGCGCAGATGTCCATAAAGGGTAAGCAGCGCCGTCATGATGGTGTCGCCCGTGCGTGCCGTACACGCAGTACCATTCACAAAAAAATGACACGGCTTGCGCTGCTGATCAGCCAGTCGGGTAAAGAGCCCGGACATCAGCTTGCCTTTTTCTGCATGATTGCATTTGCCATGATCACTGCTTTCCGATCAGAATTTTATCCAGTCCGTATACGCGATCCAGTACGAACATGGTGATGGCAGTCAGCACAATGATGAGTGCCGATACAGCAGACAGCATCGGGTTGATCGATTCGGTCGCATACATGTACATTTTGACGGGCAGTGTAATGGTGGTGGGCGAAGTCAGAAAGACCGACATGGTCAGCTCATCAAAACTGTTGATGAAAGCCAGGATCCACCCACCAAAAATACCCGGCATGATCAGGGGAAAAGTAATGCGGCGAAACACCGTCCACTTGCCTGCGCCCAACGACTCGGCAGCATGCTCAATACTTTTGTCAAAGCCGACCAGGGACCCGAGCACCAGCCGTATCACATATGGAGTCACGATGATGACATGGCCAAGAATGAGCCATAACAGGCTGCCACGAACGCCCAGCATGGCAAACAGGCGCAGCAAAGCAACGCCCATGACCAGGCTGGGAATCATCAAGGGCGACAGAAACAGGCCATTGACCACATGCCGGAAACGAAATTGTCCGCGGGCAATGGCAAACGCGGCGGGCAGCGCCAATGCTGCGCTGATTGAAGCGCTGGCAAAGGCGACCCAAAGACTGGTCTGGAATGCGGCAATGAAACCCGATTCATTAAAAACGGCCCGGAACCAGCGCAATGAAAAACTGGTGGTTGGAATGGACAGCACATCTTCCGGCGTGAAGGCGACCAGGCACACAATGACCAGCGGCGCAAGAATGAAGATAGTGACCAGCGTGTTAAACAACAAAGAGAGGGGTCCGTTTTTCATTGCTTACCCCAAACTGCGCTTATAGGAGCGCTCAAGAATTTGATTGTAGGACATCATAATGATCAGATTCATGATCAGCAGCAGCATGGCCAGCGCCGCGCCCATGGGCCAGTTCAGATCAATCATGAACTGCTCATAGATGCTGTTGGACACCATGCGGGATCGACCGCCGCCCAGCAGCACGGGTATCGCAAACGCGCTGGTGGACAGGCCAAAGACAATCAGACTGCCCGACAGAATGCCTGGCGTAGCCTGCGGCAGAATGACCCGCTTGATGGTTTGCCATTTGGAGGCATTGAGCGAGTAGGCTGCCTTGATCGTTTGCGGATCGATCTTGTTGAGCGAAGTCCATACGGGAATGATCATGAACGGCAGCATGACATGCACCAGGCCGATCACCACGGCCGAGGAGGTGTACAGTAGCGACCCCAGGCCCATCATCTGGGTAAGCTTGCCGATGGGCGACATGGGGTTGAGCAGCATGCTCCAGCCGAAAGCCCGTACCACAAGTGAAATAAGCAGAGGCGAGAGGATGACCAGCAGGAAAA
>JBOIGK010000875.1:0-1746 GCA_050742695.1 Advenella sp.
GGGGCAGAGAAAAAGAGCAAAAAGACAAAAACGATGCGCTGTAACATTGGCCGGACCCTTGCGGTTTGCTTGATCGGTTAATTACAACTGGCATTTGCCGATGGCGCAAGGCTTTAGCGTCATATTGACGTAAATAGACATCATTTCCGGTATTTAAAGTAATGCGCGGCCCGGCGCATCACCCCAGTCAACCAAATCGAATCAAGCCACGTCGGAAGGCATAAATGCATCGCTTTAGCACTCATGAAAATAGCGATGCGCTGTTTTTGGATAGAATATTGAACGAATTGTCGGGCAATCAAGTCCTTTCTGGTCAGGCGTTGGCGGGCGGTCCTTGTGGTTGCTGCAGACTAAGATCGGATGAGTGGATATAAAACTAACCACGAGCTCACCACTACCTATGATTCGAATCTGTGAGTGTATAGAATTTCCATATTCCCGATGCACACAGGACTTATCATGAGCGAAGTTATTTTTAAGAGCGTAGAGTTTATTAAGAAACCCGCCGCGCACCAGCAGAATACCCTTGAATCCATTGAAGGAGCGGTAAAGGAAATTATCAATGCCGTACGTCAGGAAGGGGATGCCGCTGTACGGCAATTTTCGGAAAAATTTGATAAGGCGTTCGACATTGAACTGGAAGTGACTGCCGACGAGAAGCAAGAGGCTGTCAATAGTCTTGATCAGCAGACGCGTGAAGACACCTTGTTTGCGATTGAGCAAGTCAGAAAATTCGCGCAGGCGCAACTTGCGACTATGCTGCCACTTGAAGTGGAAAATTTGCCAGGTGTTCATCTGGGACACAAAATTATTCCAATCGAACGCATTGGTGCATATGTGCCCGGAGGTCGCTATCCGATTCTATCGGCGCCAGTGATGACTATCGTACCTGCCAAGGTGGCGGGATGTGACGAGGTGATCGCCTGCCTGCCGCCGGGCGCCCATCAGGCCATGATCGCCGGCTGCCATTTGGCCGGCGCGGACCGCATATTTCGTATCGGCGGTGCACAAGCTATTGCCGCGATGGCATATGGCACCGATAGCGTTCCGGCGGTCGACAAAATCGTTGGTCCAGGTAATGCATTTGTTAACGAAGCCAAGCGGCAAGTGTTCGGACAGGTCGGAATTGATCAACTCGCAGGACCAAGCGAAATATTCATTGTGGCAGACGAAACGGCAGACCCGGCGATGGTCGCATGTGATCTGCTGGCCCAGGCAGAGCATGATATACATACGCGGGTTGGCCTGATCACTACGAGTAAAAATCTTGCTGAAAATACCTTATCTCAGGTCAATATCCAAATGCAGGAGCTTGCAACGGCTGATGTGGCCAGTAAAGCATGGAGCGATTTTGGAGAGATCGTATTGTGTCCGAATGATAATTCCATGCACGCCTATTCCGATTATGTAGCCGCAGAGCATTTGCAAATACATACCAGAGCACCTCATGAAACAGCCAAAAAACTCCGAAATTATGGTTCACTTTTTATCGGAAAAAATGCCAGTGTTGTTTATTCCGATAAGTGTTGCGGGACCAACCATACGTTACCGACGATGCGAGCCGGAAGATATACCGGTGGCTTGTGGGTAGGTTCATACGTCAAAGTCTGCACCCATCAATGGATGGAGCAAAGTGGTATAGAGAGCGTAGCACCGCCTGCAATCCGACAAAGTCAAACGGAAGGAATGGAAGGGCACCGGAAAGCGGCAGAATATCGGTTGCGACGAAATGCCAGATAGTTATGC
>JBOIGK010000876.1:0-10543 GCA_050742695.1 Advenella sp.
GACTGCTCGAGCCTGCGCCCCAGATTGAGCCAGTGCTGAAAGTAGGAGCTCATGTTGTAACCGCAAATCGGCAACATGGCGAACGGATCACGACGCACCACGCCCTGCGCACCGGCCGCGGCGGCAGTCGTTTCCGAGCCCATCGTTGCAGCCATATAGACGCCCTCTACCCAGTTGCGCGCCTCTGTCACCAGCGGCACGGTGTCGGATCGGCGACCGCCAAACAGGAAGGCGTCAATCGCCACCCCTGCAGGATTGTCCCATTCGGGATCGATCACCGGATTCTGGGTTGCCGCTACGGTAAACCGTGCATTGGGATGGGCGGCCTTGCGTCCCGAGTCGGCAGTCCAATCCTTGCCCTGCCAGTCAATAAGGTGCTCGGGAGCGGGGCCCATGCCTTCCCACCACACATCGCCATCATCGGTAAGGGCAACATTGGTAAACAACACGTTTTCCCGTAACGAGGCCATGCAGTTGAAGTTGGTTTTCTCGTTGGTGCCAGGCGCAACGCCGAAATAGCCGGCCTCGGGATTGATCGCGTACAGGCGACCGTCCGCACCGGGTTTGATCCAGGCAATATCGTCGCCCACCGTGGTGATTTTCCAGCCCGGCAGCGAAGCCGGCGGAATCATCATCGAAAAATTGGTTTTACCGCAGGCCGAAGGGAACGCGGCAGCGACGTGCATTTTTTTACCTTCGGGCGAGGTGACGCCCAGAATCAACATGTGCTCGGCCATCCAGCCTTCGTCACGTCCCATATTCGAGGCAATGCGCAAGGCAAAGCATTTCTTGCCCAGCAACGCATTACCGCCATAGCCGGAACCATAAGACCAGATTTCACGGGTCTCGGGATAATGCACGATATATTTGGTCTTGTTGCAGGGCCAGGAGACATCGGCCTGATTCGGTGCTAGCGGGCTGCCCACCGAATGCACGCAAGGAACGAACTCGCCATCGCTGCCCAGAATGTCGTATACCTTGCGGCCCATTCGGGTCATCAGCCGCATATTGACTGCCACATAAGGAGAATCGGACAACTCGACGCCAATGTGGGCAATGGGAGAGCCCAGCGGCCCCATGGAAAACGGAATCACATACATGGTACGGCCACGCATACAACCATCGAACAGGCCGTCAAGCGTATCGCGCATGTGCTCAGGTGCTTTCCAATTGTTGGTCGGTCCGGCGTCTTCCTCTTTTTCGGAACAGATATACGTGCGGTCTTCCACGCGCGCCACATCATCGGGATCAGACCAGGCCAGATAAGAGTTGGGACGCTTCTGCGGATTCAGTTTGCGCAGGGTACCGGATTGAACCATCAACGCACACAGGCGGTCATATTCTTCCTGGGAACCATCGCACCATTCGATACGGTCGGGCTGGGTCAGCGCGGCAATTTGCGCCACCCAGGCTTTCAGGCCGGCGTGCTGCACCCATTCGGGCGCATTGATTTGAATTGAAGGTTCGGGACGAGCTGCATTCATAGCGTTTAGATCTCCGTATTCTGGCAAATGCAAAAACGCCTCCTTTGAAGGCGTCTGTTGAAACGATGCCGTATGGCGCCGGACCGGGCCCGCCAATGCGCAGGTTATGAAAAACAGTCCGGAATGACGCCTCATTCTAATACCGCACGACGATTATGTGTACGCTTTCTTCTTTCTGCGTTTCAACTTGTTGCCTGTGTTACGTTCCGGACAGCATGCAGCAGCACAACAATCTTGCCTATTGCACATGTCATTTTCCGCAACTGCACACAGTCTATTGCCGCTTGAAACAATCATCATCATTTAATTTATGATGCAACGCACAATCATATTCCAGGTCCTCAGACGGGCAGTGTTGCCTGTCTGTGGACCTGCGGCACGAAAAACGACGGTTACCGCACACCTGCGCGAGCGGCGACCACCCGGCCAGGTTCGATGCTCTCCCGGTCTTTTTTGATCGTCTTGATGGAAGCGGCACTCACGGCAGAAATGATACCCACTATTACGGTATAGCCTACGACCATCCACGGCTGGCCATCATTTTCCCGTAACAGCGCAGTGGCGATCAGCGGCGTGATGCCCGAGGCAAAAATGCCAGAAAACTGATACACAAATGAAATTCCGGTATACCGCACGCGGGTGTCGAACAGCTCGCAGAACAATGCCGCTTCCGGACCATACACCATTGCGTACAGAATACCGAAAGGAATGACAATTGAAAGCCACACGATAAACACGTTATCGGAAAAGTGCGTCATGAGCCAGAATGCGGGGATCGCAGAAAACCCGGTAATGAGCGAACCCCAGAAATAGGTGCGGGTTCGTCCGAGCCTGTCGGACATTGCGCCGAAATACGGAATGAACGCACACATGATGATGGCGGCAATCATCACACCCGTCAGGGCGTCGGTACGCGACATATTCAGGTTCTTGGTCAGGTAGCTGATAATGAACACACCGAAAATATTGAAGAACACCCCATCGATATACCGCGCGCCCATGCCTTTGATGATGTTCATCGGATAGTTCTTGATCATTTCCACAAACGGGATTTTGCTTTCCGCATTTTGGGCCTTGATTTTCTCAAACTCAGGACTCTCCTTCACGGCAAGGCGGATATACATCCCTACGAAGACCAGCAGCGAAGACAATAGGAAAGCAACACGCCAACCCCAGCTCATGAACTGTTCATCGGTCAGCAGCATGGACAGCAGAGCGACGACACCGGATGCCAGGCACAGGCCCAGTGACAGGCCGATTTGCGGCAGCGATGCGTACAATCCCTTTTTATCTGGCGGCGCATATTCATAGGTCATCAACACGGCCCCACCCCATTCTCCTCCAAGACCAATACCCTGCAGCACACGGAAGAACAGCAACAAGCCAGGCGCCCAAAGACCAATACTCTGATAGGAAGGGATCAGGCCAATTGCAACTGTCGAGACCCCCATGATCATCAGCGTCATGATCAGGGCACTCTTGCGTCCAACCTTGTCGCCAAGATGGCCGAAAATAATACCACCCAGCGGTCGGGCCAGAAATCCCACTGCAAAAGTGGCATAGGCCAGCAGCGTACCGATATAGGGGTCTTCACCAGGGAAGTACAGATGATTGAACACCAGCCCGGCAATGACGCCATAAAGAAAAAAATCGTACCATTCAATTGTCGCACCCACCAGCGAAGCGGCCACGACCCTGCGCAATCCTTTTGCGTCACTCATTGTTGTCTCCTCATATTGATTTATGTATGACTGTCGAGCGGACCGACTTGGGCGATTGCACGTGCGCGCCGATCCAACGCGCCCGCCTGTACCTGACGACGACAGCGCTATGCCGCCACGTTCTCTTTTGGATCGGACGTTACCTTAACCGGCGTGACAACGGACTCATTGCCCGAGTTCGCATCTGCAAGAACGAATTCGGCTGCTCTTTCGGCAATCATCACTACCGGTACATTTGTGTTGCCTGATACGAGCGTTGGCATGATCGACGCATCAATAACCCGTAACCCTTGCAAGCCATGGACGCGCAGCCGATGATCAACCACTGCCATCGGATCGCTGGCCGGCCCCATTTTTGCGGTGCCGGACGGGTGAAAGATGGTGGCGCCGTTTTCGCGACAAAAATGCAGAATCTCATCATCCGTCTGTACCTCGCGCCCTGGCTTGACCTCTGCTTTCATCAACGATTGCATAGGTTCGGTATCGGCCAGTTTGCGCGTCAGCCGCACACCCGCAATGGCGGTACGGCGATCCAAATCCGTATCCAGATAATTGGGTTGCATGGCGGGCGGCTCGAACGGATCGGTAGAACGGATTCTCAAATGACCACGCGACTCGGGTCGCAACTGACATACCGAAAAAGTGCAGCCTGAAAAATCATGGACCTGACCACCGGCCATATCGGCCGACAGGGTGCCAAAGTGAAACTGCACGTCGGGGCGCGGATCCGCCTCGGACAGCGCATTGCAGAACAAGGCACCCTGATTGATGCCGATGGCCAGCGGACCGCCGCGCAGCAGCGCCCATTGCAGGCCCATCTTGGCCTTGCCCGTCCAACTGCGAAGCAGATCATTGGTAGTAATGGGTTTGCTCACTTCGTAGATCAGACGAAACTGCAAATGATCCTGCAGGTTTTCGCCCACTCCCTTGAGCTCTTGCACCATGGGAATGTTGAAACGGCCCAGATGTTCTGCGTTGCCGACACCCGACAACTGCATTAACTGTGGAGACTGCAGGGCACCCGCACACAGGATCACTTCCCGATGCACATTCAGTGTTTTGACTTTTCCGTGCTGGCGATACTGGACACCGGCAGCCTTCTTGCCACGGAACAGGATTTTCATGGCCTGCGCTTCGGTTTCGATACGCAGGTTCGAGCGGCGCCTTGCCGGGTTCAGATAGGCGACTGCCGTAGAACAGCGTCGACCATTGCGGGTCGTCAACTGATAGTATCCGGCCCCACGCTGATCGCCGGTATTGAAATCCTTGCGGGACGGTATGCCAAGGCTATTGGCTGCGCCGATCAGGGCATCGACCAATTCGTGCCGCTTCGGAATGGAGGTGGCATTCAGCGGGCCCTCGGTGCCGTGCGTCGGACCGGCGCCAAGATCATTGTTTTCGAGTTTACGAAAGTACGGCAGGCAGGCCTCCCAGCTCCAGCCCTGGTTGCCCAGCGCTTCCCACTGGTCATAATCTTCCTTTTGTCCCCGTATGTAGATCAGGCCGTTGATGGAACTGCTGCCGCCCAGCGTTTTGCCACGCGGCCAGTAAATCCGGCGATCCAGCATATTGTGATCGGGATCGGTATAAAAGCCCCAGTTCAATCGCGGATTAAACATGGTCTTGCCGTAGCCGATAGGAATATGAATCCACATATTGCGATCAGCGGGTCCTGCCTCGAGCAGGCACACTGAGTATTTGCCGTTCTCGCTCAACCTGTTGGCCATCACGCACCCGGCCGAGCCGCCGCCCACCACTACATAATCCACACACTCATCCATCACTTGTCTACCTGTCTGTTTTTATTGGGTCAATGCAGTGTGCGTCGATAAGGTGGTTATTTATTAGGGGTATACACCAATGATTTCAATTTTGAAACGATAAGCTCTATTTTCATTTCATTTATTGGAATGTATAGTTTCAAATAATTGGATATTTATCCTTTTTTAATCGACAATAAGTAAAAGAGAACCGGCCCCATGTTGAACCACGACTCAAAACACCTGCGTATCCTGACAGTGATCGAACTTCTGGCTCGTGCCAGTTATCCTCTTTCGCTGGCACAAATTGCCCAGCGGGCGGACTTGCCCAAGGCCAGTGTATTGCGGCTTCTGCAACAACTGCACGAGGCCGCCTATGTAACGCGGTTGCCCGAGGATAAAGGCTATGTGCTGGGTGCGCGCTCGCACCATATCGCGCTGTCGGTTCTGAGCTCAACGCACTTTGATCGCATGTGCCGCATGCTGCTTGGAAAGCTGGTAGCCGCAACAGGAGAAACCTGCAACCTGACGGCACTCATGGATAACCAGGTGCATTATCTGGCTCGCGTCGAACCTGATTGCGACATGCGACTGCAGTTGCACCTGCGAACCGGCGCCCACGTGCCATTGCATTGCACGGCCAGCGGCAAACTGTTTCTTGCCATGATGCCCGAGGTACATCGCGCCAGTTTGCTGGAGACCTTGTCGCTTCCCGCCATGACCTCCAGAACAATCACAAATCGCGAACGCCTGCAGCACGAGCTGAACCTGATTGCCCAGCAGCGTATCGGCACCGACAACGAAGAATTCGTCAAGGGTATGGTCGCCATCGCCGTGCCGGTTCTGGATGATCGTGACCGCGTGATCGCCGCTGTTGCCTGCCACGCCCCCACGGCAACACATTCGTTTTCCGATATTTTTGGTTTTTCCGGCCTGATGGCAGAAACTGCGAAGGCACTGAGTCAGGTGCTTGCGGGAAATGCAAGGTGCGTTGACAGGCCATCTGCTGGCATGGTTCCGGATCCTTCGTGATCCTTACGTTCGCAGCGAGTAATTGCTGTTTTATATATTCTACAGAGAGGTGATCTCATGCAACTTCGTCTACCCCTGCGCGCGCTGATTTTGTCTGTCACCGCTTGCGCCGCCACCCTGCCCTCGCTGGCATCCGCTCAAAGCGACACCATCAAGATTGTGGTGGGTTATCCGGCAGGAGGCATTCTTGATGCCTTGGCTCGGGCGGTCGCAGATGCCTATCGAAAAGCCGGCAACGGCCAGGCATATGTCGAAAACAAACCAGGCGCCTCCACCATGATGGCGGCAATGGAAGTGGCCCGCGCCCGGCCCGATGGACATACCGTCCTGCTGTCGCACTCCATGCCTTTCACCAGTTATCCTTTTACCTATGCCAAGCTGAATTACTCGCCGGATGATCTGGTGCCAGTAGCCAATCTCGCAAACGTGCCTATTGTTATTTCCACAGGCAGCCAGCGACCATATAAAACCATCCAGGAGTATCTGGCGGCTGTAAAAACAGACCCGACACTAGGCACCGTCGGCCTGGCCGGCCTGGGAGGTCCTACTCATTTTGGTCTTATGGAAATGGCAAAAAACCAGAATATCAAGCTTGAAGCGGCTTCGTATTCGGGTGGCCCGCAACTGGTCAATGATGAAATGGGCGGACATGTCCCCCTGGGTATGGACGCGGCAGGCGCCCAAATGGAACTGTATCGTGCCGGGAAAATCCGTTTCCTGGGTCTGGGTGGCACACAGCCGGTCAGTTTTCTGCCCGGTGTGAAGACACTGCATGAGCAGGGCATCAAGGGACTCGAAAACGTAAAAATCTGGTATGGCGCCTACGTACCCAAAGGCACGCCGCCTGAGGTCGCCGCCAGGCTGGAAAAGGCGTTCATTGCCGTCGTGAAAGATCCCGAAATGAAGAAAAACTTTGAAAAACTGGGGCTGGAGCTGACCGGAGAATCGGCTGCCAGTATGCAAAGCCTGCTTGATCATGAGAAAAAAGTATGGGGTCCGATTGTCAAGGAATCGGGCTTCAAGGCCAACTGACGGCAATGGATCACGCCCTCGGATTTCCTGCCGGGGCTGCCTATAGAAAAAGGAGGCATTTTCAGGCGGGCTGGCCGGGCGGCTGCCCCCGCAAGATCAAGGCAGCGGCCACCCAGGGACGAGTGCCGGCAACTGCTAATCCAGCAAGGCCCCTTCAAGTGCAACGACCAGGGCATCCTGGTCCAACGCCGAGGTGCCCACAAATACCAGCGAACTGCTCGTTGCCGTGTACGGCCATGATTCAAGCACCATCGGTTGACCGCGCACATAATGCAGAACATGCACGGCTGCTTGCGGCCCGACGCGTACAGGGCCCTTGGCACGCAAGACCGCCTCAGGCAATTGTTCAAAAAGGTCTTGCAACCGTCTCTGATCAAAAGCCACCACGCTGTCAAAACAATACGACTGAAATACCGACTGCGGGACGGCTGCCGGTCCCCTGGCTGAGGCTCCGGTAGCGAACAGGCGTGCGCCAGCGCCGACGGGCGATGCCGGGAGCAACGTCGTTTGCCGGATCGTAGCCGATGGCCCAAGTAGAAGCTCCCAATCAAAACGTCCATGCCTGCCAGTAAAGACAGGTACACCAGGTACACGCTGATGCAGCCACGCCAGCACCTGTTCACAATGCGCAGGGTCGGCCAGGTCGGTTTTGTTGAGCAAAATAAGATGGGCGCCGGCAACCTGTGTTTCCACCATATCTCCAACATAGGGATCATCGCGTTGATCCAGGACCGACACTGCATCCACAACCGTGATAATCGACTGCAATGAGAATCCATCGCCCAGCATGCCGATCTGCGCAATTTTTCTGGGATCGCTCACGCCGCTACCTTCGATGACCAGGCCATCGAGGTGATCCGCCTGCTTTTCAATTGCCATCAGCGCGTTCATCAGCTCGCCCCCCATGGAGCAGCACACACACCCGTTGCGAAGAGAGATGACGCCGTCCCCACTGACCGATTGAATTAATGAAGCATCAATATTGACGGCGCCGAAATCATTGACCAGCACCATCAACCGCAAGCCATGAGGCGCTTGCAGCAGGTGATTGAGGACCGTGGTTTTGCCGGCCCCCAAAAAGCCACCCAGCACGGTCAACGCGATGGCCTGACTCATGTTTTTATCTGCGGGCATGGAAATACCGCGCCACCCAGGACAGTGCCCCAGATCCTGATGTCCTTGAGCCTGGTCGGATCGACCGTCAGCGGATCTTCTTCAAGGATGGCAAAATCGGCCTGTTTTCCGGTCTCGATACTGCCGATCCGGTCATCCAGCTTGAGCGTATAGGCAGCGCCCAGCGTCATGGCATGCAAAGCCTGCTGCACCGAAATCCTGTTCTCCTCACCCAGCACGCGACCGGATGCCGTCATTCTGTTGACGGCGCACCAGGCCGTAAACAGAGGCGCAATGGGGGTGACAGGCGCATCCGAATGCAATGAAATCGGCACGCCGGCTGCCAGCGCCGTGGCCGCAGCATTCAAGCGGTTGGCGCGCTCGGGACCCATGGTCATTTCATAATGGGCATCGCCCCAATAGTACAGATGGTTGGCAAACAGGTTGGCGCACACACCCAGGCTGGCCATGCGCCGAAACTGCGCCGTGCTGGCCATCTGGCAGTGCTGCAGGGTGTGCCTGTGGTCACGGCGCGGACTGGTGGCAAGCACCGCTTCCAGGGCATCCAGCGCCACATCGGTCGCCTCGTCGCCATTGGTATGGATATGCACAGTCAGCCCGGCATCGTGATAGGTCTGGATCAGCTCGCGCAACTGTTGCGGCGGAGTCACCCAGATGCCGTTTTCCTGTGCACCTTCCGGTGGATTGTAATAATGCGGCCATCGCAGCCTGGCGGTAAAGCCCTGAATGGAGCCGTCCACGATCAGTTTGACAATACCAAAACTGAGCTTGCCTGTGTTGCGCGCAATGCTGGGCAGGACCCGATCCAGTCCCTTGCCTTGCGGGTCACGCAAGGGCGCATAAGCCGGCACCAGGCGCAGCGGAAACGTATCGCCGCCGGTAGCCTCTGCCAGGCTGGCCAGTGTTTCCTCGCTCAGGTCGTTAACCAGGTCAGTCGCTGTCGTGACGCCAGCCAGTTGCGCCACCCGGGCAAAGTTCCAGATGCCATGGGAAGTCTGTCCTTCATCAAAATAGACATTGCCAATCTTGCGGAACACCAGATACATGGCAGCAAATTCCTGCAATTGCCCCGTCAGCTTGCCCGAGGCGTCACACTCGACGCCATCGATACCCGAATCAGCGGTGATCCCGGCCATCTGCAGCATGGCTGTGTTTACGTTCATCAAATGAATACTGGCATGCAGGACCACAACCGGTCGGCTGGATGAGACCTGGTCCAGGTGTTTGGTGGTTATCCGCTCGCCCTTGAAATAAATCGGGTCAAAACCCCACGCGCAGAGCGTTTTGGCAGGATCCGTCATGGCCTGCTCGGCCTCCTGCAATCGCGCAACAACAGCTTGCAGTGTTTTCAGACCTTTCCACAAGTGTCCGTCAGGACCGCGCCTGTCGTAAAACCCCACATAGACAAAGCTCCACATGCCGCCTTCAAGCAGATGGCTATGCCCTTCGATCATGCCGGGCATGATGAACTTATCTGCAAATCGGTCGTCCACAACCGCCTTGCCCCAGCCCTGCAATGAAGCCAGATCACCGGCGCCCAGAATGCGGCCATCCCTGACCGCTACATGCGTGGCCCGTGGCTGCGCAGGATTCATGGTGATAATGCTGCGCGCACGATAGATGCGTATCTCAGCGTTGTCCGATATAGATTGCGACATGTTTACTCCTCCTTTGACCTGCACATATTACTATAGGCGGATATTAAAATTCTATATTACGAGATTATTTATCTCGGTTTTTAAAATTTATATTGACCAAACCCCAGTTTGCCTCGTATCATTAACAAAAATCGGAATTTTTCATACCGAATATTCATATTTAAACGAACAAAGTGAGGATACGTCAATCATGAACACGTCAACACCCCAGCAGTCCCCCCAGAAAGCCGTTACCGGCGTCCAGAAAATGACACCATCGGAGGCCTTTGTTGAAACCATGGTCGCCAATGGCGTTACCAATATCTTTGGCATCATGGGCTCCGCCTTTATGGATGCCATGGATATCTTCGCCCCGGCGGGCATCCGGCTGATTCCCGTGGTTCACGAACAAGGCGGCGCGCACATGGCTGACGGCTATGCGCGGGTCAGCGGCCGTCATGGCGTGGTTATCGGCCAGAACGGTCCCGGTATCAGTAACTGTGTGACAGCGATTGCCGCTGCCTACTGGGCCCACTCTCCGGTCGTGATGATCACACCGGAAACCGGCACCATGGGCATGGGGCTGGGCGGCTTCCAGGAAGCCAACCAGTTGCCGATGTTCCAGGAATTCACCAAATACCAGGGACATGTTAATAATCCGAAACGCATGGCCGAATATACCGCCCGCTGCTTTGACCGTGCCCTGTCTGAAATCGGCCCAACCCAGCTGAATATCCCACGAG